>JAKLHB010000133.1 GCA_022710345.1 Planctomycetota bacterium | reverse complement strand
AAATCTTTAGCACAAAAAAATATAGGACAAAACATTTGGTATCGTTGGGGAGCTGCTTCCTTTAGCCTAAAATTAAATAAAGAGGCCCAATACGCTTGGGAAAACGGTCTTAGCCAAGATCTACCTCTTTGGGATTTAATGGTAGGCTATAGTATGCTTCTAGCTATCCAAGGCCAATGGGGCAAAGCACGCCGATATTTAGAAAATGCAGCCCAAAATTTTACCCGTTATATTCGTGATACAACCGCAGTTTCTCCTAGCTTTTGGAGCCACATCCGGCTTTTCAGTTCGTCGCCTAAAGAACCTATCACTGAATTAGGAATTGCAGGGGATCGGCGCTGGATATTTGCCCGTACAGAAGAACAAAATGTTCATATTTGGGAATGGCCTTCTGGCAAAAAGATCGCTACTCCTCCAGCTTCTTTACCTGCAAAACGGACTTCTTCGCTTAAAATGCTACAAAGGCCTTCTAGCACAGATATATTAGTCGCTGATCCTCAAAAAATAGGCATTACGATTCAAGGACAACCATGGATTGGGCTATATAACTTAAAAACCGGAGAAATTATGGGAAGCCTGCAGGGTCATACAGGCCCGGTTATGGCTCTTGCCATTACAAATGACGGTCATCTAGCAATTTCTGCAAGCATGGATCATACATTACGCGTTTGGAATTTACAAACAAAACAATGCCAATCCATTTTAGAAGGCCATAATGATTGTGTTCATTCTGTAGCGATTACCAGCAACGGCGATTATGCAATTTCTGCAAGTTGGGATCGAACGATACGTGTTTGGAATGTGCAAAGTGGCACGTGCTTGGCAATCTTAGAAACACCACAATATGACATCACTGCTGTAGAAATTCGTGGAGATGGTGAAATGGCCATCACCAGCGATAGCAATTATCAAATTAAAATTTGGGATATTGTACAAAAAAAATGCCTAAATACTTTGCAAGGGCACGAAAGTACGATCACGACCTTAGCATTATCAACAGATGGGCAAATTGCTCTATCTGGCAGCTTGGATGGTACTGTGGCGATTTATGAAGATATTGGACAACGTCCGTGTCCTTTGAAAATGCAAGCAAGCTATTTTTTAGATTTCTTGCCTCCTCCTGTTCTTTTGGCAGATCGAGAAAAAGAAACTAAAATTGCAGAAACAATTCATCTCCTAGCTCGTCAGAAAAATTTTAAGAATGCGTTTCAACATTATCATGAATTAATCAAATTACAGCAGAAAGGCAACCAACCGGAAATTTCTTTGCAATTAGCTCAAAATTTAGGTAAAAATGCAAAAAAACATGGCTGGTATATCACCGATTTCTCAGAGATTGGCTTAGTGCGCACACTCATTCATGATAGCCCTGTAGTCCAATTTGCTATAGCAGACCTTCAATATATTTTTTCCATTAGCGAAAAAGGAACTTTAATTAAGTGGCATCTTGATACTACAAGCTGCGATTTCTTTTGGCAAAAATTCTCAGGCAATATCCAAAGCATGGATTTTTGCTCTCAAAACCAACATTTTTGCTTTCTGAGCAAAGACGGAGTTCTTTATGTATGGAGCCTTCAAGATGATCGTTGGATTAGCATTGAAGGGCATACATCTTCACTCTGTAGCTTAAAAATGACGTTAGATGGCCAAAAAGCCATCACGGGCTGCTGCTCTGGCCATTTACAATATTGGGACCTTGCTCTTGAATACCTTGTTCAAGAATTGCCAGCTCATGACGAAATGGTAAGCCAGATTATGATGCACCCGAATGGTACAAAAGCAATTACTACTTCTTTAGATGGAACGATTGCGGTTTGGGATACCCTAACCATGCAGCGTATTTTGCAGACTCAACAAAAATGTAGTCCTATTTTAGCTCTGGATGTATTAGCAGAAATATTCATCTCTGGGTCCACAGACGGAAGTGTGCGGCAATGGAATATAAACCAAGGCCTTTGCCAAGGTATTGTCAAAGCGCATACTGGCCCAGTGACCGCTATTTCGGCTAGCGAAAATGGCAAATGGGTATTGATTGGCACCCAAGATGGCAGGCTTATGTTATGGAATGTAGCCACACGCAAATGTGTATTCAATATTCAGGCTCACCATAGTTGTATTCATCAAATTTATTGGACATCTGATGCACAATGGGCATTTTCAGCTAGCAGCGATGCAACAATAAAAATTTGGAAATTACATTGGCAATGGGAAGGATTGGCATAATTGCTTGCTCACCCATTGCAAGTATGGAAATATCATAGACAGTTTTTACTTATAAGTTGACTGATTATACGTTTTTTGGGCAACAACTGAATTGGCACGTAAAGCGTTGTCAATTGGCCTAGTGGGTCCCAAAATTCGTTATCTTGATATGGTCGGAATTAACCCGCACGTTTCTTATGAAAATTTATTCGAAGCGTACGGGTTCAATATCACAATCATTGGCTTTCTTTTTAGATAGCACATTAGTTTTGTTATCATTGTTTTAAGGAAAGTTGGAATGGATCCATTTGAACAAAAATCTTTGGAATTTTTAGTCGAACTCACGCGCATCATTCGTAACATGCAGATGTACAACGATGCCCATCCTATTGTTCGGGCTGGAGTGCAACAATCTCATCGAATGTTAAACGAAATCCTGCGCCAACAACCTAGCTTATCGTTTGGAAAAGGCGAAGGTGTTTTGCTTGTGCAAAATAAGCAAATCACAGAAAAAAACCCTGCTGCAGATCGCTTTGTGCAAATGTTAGCAGAACGCAACGTGAGTGGCGTTGTCATTAAACAAGGCGTGCCGCTCTCAGAACTAGAAGCGTTTATTAAATTGATGTCCACTAAGCCAGACCAAGTGGTCGTGGATGGACAAATCAAGAAAGAATTGCTACGGCCATTTAATAAAATTGCTGTGAACGAAATCAAATACTTGATGGTTGGCGAAGAAGAAGATTTGGAAAGCCTCACTGAAGCCCGCAAATTTTTCAATGCGATCTTTACTGAAGAGTTCAAAGGACTCAAAGGACCAGATGCCTTGAAAAAAATTGGATTGGTTCTTCAAAAAATAATGCCCAAGCTTGCTGAAATGAACTTTGAAAATGGGCAAGAAGAACTATGGGAATTTTTTGAGAAATCTGTTGCAAGCTTTGGAGGCGGTGGCATTCGAGATACACGGCAAGGGCTTTTGACCACAGTCAAAACCATGGCACCAGATGTGCAAAAAGTATTGTTTGGCCAAGTCATCCGTTCACCTCAGCAATTGGAAGCTGTGCTCAAAAAATTCTCCGATGAACGCAAAGCTACCATCTTGATGGAAGAAGCCAGCGGCGGTGCCGAGCTAGACAAAGCCTTGGAAGCTTTGCTCAAAAGCCGCGGCGAAATTGTACAATTGGCCGAAGCTTTGATGAAAAAATTTGGCGGCGATGAAAAAGGCGGTGGAGATTTTGACCGTATATTCCAATTGATCCAAAAGACCGAAGTAGGCGATGTTCAAATCAAAGAACGCGGACTGATCATGGTTGCAGAACCCAAAGAAGAATATCTCACTCAGTACCGTGAACTTTGCAAACGTCTAAATTTCGTTGTAGAAGCAGTGGCGAGTGGTCGAGAACTTCTTGCTAAAGTGAGGACCATGCAAAAAAAGCCAGATTTGATCATCATGGAAGTCAAGCTGGCAGAACTCACAGCTTTGGAAATCCTAGCAGCTTTTGATATGGAACGCATTCGCGTACCTATCATCCTTTGCACGGATATATTGAGTGTAAAGAATTCTTTTGAAGTCCAGATGTATCCTAAGCTGAAATTCTTGCCTAAGCCATTCAATGTTGGCGATCTGATTGCTGCTATTGATGAACTTTGCCCAAAAGTCGAGGAACAAGAGGAAAAGAAAAAAGCTCCAACACCAGAAGCTGCTATGTCTGAGGAAATGAAGGCAGAATTGAATAAAGCCCGCGAAATCCAACGCAACTTGATGCCACGTCAATTTCCTCAAACGCCTGGGTATGAGCTGCACGCATTCTATAAACCGTATGACGAAATCGGCGGTGATTATTATGATGTCATCGCTCTAGGCCCTGACCATGTTGGTATGCTCATCGCTGACGTGTCTGGTCACGGTATTTCTGGCGCTATGGTTATGGTTATGGTACGCTCTGCAATTCGTACTTGGGCACACACAACCACATCTCCCAAGGACCTCTTAAGCAAAGTAAATCCAATCATTGCTCGTGATATTCTTCCAGGTCTATTCGTCACCATGTATTACATGGTTTTAGACATGCCTAATAAAACACTCACAGCATCTTGCGCAGGCCATAACCCTGCTGTATTTTGGAAATATAAAGACAAAGCATGCGCGTTTACAAAAAAAGGCGGGATGCCTCTTGGAATTCTAGCAGGTCCTGCTTTTGAAGCAACATTGCGCGAAGAAGTCATCAAGCTAGAACAAGGCGACCGTGTGATTCTTTATACAGATGGTATGGTGGAAACCATGAACCCAGAAGGCGAAGAATTCACAGAAGAACGATTTTGCGTAGAAGTCAATAAAATCGCTATGCAACGATCTGATGTATGCGTCAAGCATCTTGTGCAAGCTGTGACTACATATCAGGCAACAGCGCCTCAGCATGATGACCTTACACTTGTCACCATTCGCTGCCTCAAAAGTTAATTAAGCCAACTTTGGTATTACTGCTTTGAAAAAAAGGCCGCGTCCAATGGATTGGATCGGCCTTTTTTCTTGAAATTCAAAGGAAAAGAAATGAGCAGCAATAGCCCTGAATTTCCCAAAGTCTTAGAATTACTGAAGCAATCTAATTGCATTCCTATGGAAGAATGGGAATGGCTTTGGAAACAAAGAGAACAAACTTCCATTAAGATATGCTGGGATCCCCTGACGCAGAACTCTGGCATGGATTTTTCTTCTCAAATAGCATATAATCGTACTATTGCTTTTGGCCCATATTATGCTTTATACCCCATTGGTTGTGGAAGCTTTAGCATTGTGTATAAAGCATGGGAAATAGGCACACGAAATATAGTAGCCCTAAAACAACTGTTACCAGAGTATGCTTCTGGATGCTCCTTAGAGCGTTTCCAGCGGGAAATAGAAGTCTGGCAATCCTTGCAACATCCACATATCTTGCCTTTGCTGGCAGGTGGATGCCAAGATGATCAATACTTTTTAGTCACCCAATTCATTCAAGGCAAAAATTTAGAACAATTGATGCACGAACTCCCTCGCCAAAGAAATAGCGATCAGCTTGGGCCATTGTTTGCAAGCATATTGCAAATTGCCAAAGCTCTTGCGTACGCGCATGAACAAGGGATCATCCATCGAGATATCAAACCGGCAAATATCATGGTTCAAGGCATGAATGCATACCTCATGGATTTTGGCATGGCACGCCGAATTGAACCAGATATAAGAATTACCTGGGGAGCCGTGGGAACACCATGCTACATGGCTCCAGAATTGTGGCAAAAACAAGCATCTCCACAAAGTGATATTTATTCCTTATGTGTGATTTTGTATGAAATGGTCGCAGGTCAATGCCCTTTCATAGGCTTAGATCCAGAGGATATTTTAGTAAAGCAGCTTTGCAGTAGGCCAAAGCCTCCGGTTCAGCCACAAAGCAGGCTTCCTTTAGAACTCAATGCTTTTATTCTCAAAGGATTAGCTTTGTTACCAAGCCATCGCTATGCTTCTATGCAAGAGTTCAGAGAGACATTGATGCGAATTTTAGGCTGCCAGATGACTTCTGCCAGATGAGCCTCTAGTTTTCTTGCTTGAGAAATTTTGCTGGAATGTGTTTTGCTAGCCAAATTTGTTCTTCTGGATGATAAAATTCAATGCCCGCTGTTTGGGCAGGGACGCAAAGCACGGTCAAAATCACAATTTTACTACTATGCCGCAGTGCAACTTTGCGTGCAATGGTTTGATTTTCACTCAAATGCACATATTTCCTAGATGCTGGAATGAGCCCTTGTTCTAGGATAGAGTCCAAGTTTTTTGCCGCAGTGCCATGATATAAAAATTCAGGCGGAGTGATCACAGGATAGGTCATTTCTTCCACCACTTCTTGAGAATGTCCATAACGAGCACGTATCAAATTTCCTTGAATTTCAAGACGTTGCTTATCTGTCTGTGTTTCCACAGCTTCGCGGATCATGGCTTCTGTGATATGAGGGAATTTTTTATACGCAATCAAACCTTGGATCATATCTTCTATAGTAACAAATCCATCTTTTCCAAGCAATAAGCCAATCTCAGCAGGATTATGTCGAAGAACATACACTAAATAACGTTGTAAATTTGCCATTTTGAATCATTCCTTAAAAATAAATTTTTTCTTGATTCATGCTTGAGCATTCATTATTGCAATTTTTGATCTAAATTGCAATGATTTCCTGTACCATACAAAAGAAACGTTCAATATCACGAATGCGAAAGGAAGCAAGGTTTCTTGAATTGTGGAGTTCCTCCCAAAAACGAAGAAAAGGACTTGGATGATGTTGTATACGAAGCAGATTTTACTAACTAAAAATCCTATTCCCTTATTTCGCAATACATTATTAATTTTAGTTGGACCTTCTGGTTCTGGCAAAAGCACGTTTGCCAAACAATATTTCCCAAGCACAATGACAGTTTCCACGGATCACTGTCGTGCTATGATTTCTGATTCTTCTATGAATCAACGAGTTTCTGATCATGCTTTTGACCTATTTTATTTCATTATTGAAAAAAGGCTTTTGAATGGATACCCTGCTTTAGCCGATTCCACAGCTTTGCGCTGTAAATATCGTTTCAAATTGCAATCTATTGCCCAAAAATATTTGTATCACACCATGCTCCTGCTCTTTGATTTGCCCAAAGAAGTATGCCTAGCCAATGATAAAAACCGCAGAGCCCAAGTTGGAGAAAATGTGCTGGATCGGCAATGGTATTACTTAGAACAGACCAAGCAAGAATTAGTTAAAGAATACTATGATCAAATTTTGGTCTTCCATTCTTTGGAAGACATTGGCTTATTTTCATATCAATGGCAGCCTCCTGTTCCTGCAGTCAACATGCCGCCAAACTTGCCAATAGAGCCACCAAACTTGCCAATTGCAGAACCTTCTGCCAATGGTAATGTTGCTGCTGTCCAAATGAAGCCGACGGACCAGGCATGATTTTATACCTGTTTTTGACATAACAGATGATTTTATACTTGCTTTTGATACAAGACATAATTTTATACTTGCTTCTGATACAAGTTTGCAATATAATATGAGTTTGGAGATTTTGATATAAAGATTAAAAATTATTCAAAGGAAAAATTTATGCAATCAAGAAGCATTGTCATTCCTGTCATCCTCACGGCCATTCTAATAGATTTAATGGCAGCCGTACTTTATTTTGCATTTGTTTTTCCAAAAACGGTTGCTGTTTGGAGTGATCAAGGCAAGGAGCTTTCTGTAATTGAGCGGTTCCTAGCATTGGGGAGTGAAATTTGTGTAGCGCATCTACCGGCTTTTTTGGCTATCTTGATTCCATCATGCATTGTATCATTAGTTTGGTTGGTGAAAAGAATCAATACCAATGCTGAGAATCAAAAGCGAATCAACACCAATGCTGAGAATCAACTATAGTCAATTTCTTGGTTATGACGTTTTGGGGTAACTCAAAAAAACATTGCTCCTTGCGCCAATTACAGCAAATGCTGTCGGCTACTTTCTAGCCCTGCGAAGCAACACAGCAAAGTAAGTAAATTGTCTTTGCATGTTTTCTGGACAGCAAAGAGTTGTCAATTGACATAGTGGGTTTTAAAAATTCGTTATATAGTCCATTTTTTGCTACTTTGTCATAAGGAGGCGAGATATGGCTGACCAAATTTTGGGGATCGGGATTTTCTTATTATTTGCAATTTCTACAATTACGATGTGCCAAGACGATACGCAGACTTTACAGCAACGCGCCAAACAATTGGAACTTGAAAACCAGAAATTGTGCGATGAAAATCAAAAACTACGCGACGAAAGCCAAAAGTTACGCGACGAAAGCCAAAAACTACGCGATGAAAATCAAAAATTGCGCGATGATAACCAAAAATTACGCGACGATGCTCAGAGATTGCGCGATGAAAATCAAAAATTTCGTAATGATAACCAGAAATTACGCGACGATAATCAAAAATTAGTTCAAGAAAATCTTGAATTCAAAAAGCTTGGGCAAACAGATAACAAAGTTGTGGAGGATGTCCCGGTTCCTTCCAATGCTTTCTCACTCAATCCAGTATTCCAAGAAGGTCAAATACAGCCACAAACCGTGAAAGCTTTCATTGTTTGGGAGGAAGGGACCAAAGGAATTTTTGCCCTTACCATGACAGAAAAAATCGTTAAGGTAAAAGAAAATCGGCCTATAAAAATCATATACACCAATGTCAATGGCCCCCAAACATTTATTCAAGGCGGCAAGCAAGAGACATACGAAAACGTCAACGGAATCATTACGGCTGATGTTGCTGAAAATTTTGTTCTTTCTCAGGCCAAAGACCAAGGAAAATTGAGTGATGATATCCTTAGCTATTTTCCAGCCGGGCCTTTTTGTGGATTTGTGCCACCCGGCAAACAAGTGATGCTGGGAGAAACCTGGAATTCAGGAGATATTGTGCCATTTGGGCCAATGACATTTAGCAAACAAAAGATGGCATTCTCCAATACACAAGGCACTTTCAAATTGGATTCCATCACAGGCAACATAGCGAAGATTCTCTGGACTGGCTCTGCTGATGTAACATTACGAAGAGGATGGAAAGGATCTGCTAAATGGACCCGAGTTGTCCTCTTCAATCTAAAAGAACAACGTACTATAAGCAATGAAGGCAGCTTGGTGGTGACCAATGAAAGTGGTATCAGCACCACTTATGAAGTTTCGATCAAAGCAACAGAAAAGTGAGCCATCATTTTGAAAAGCAAGATCGCAACTTCGCGGCTTTCTATGCCCATTGCATGACTAGAAGAAAAGGAGCCGCACTCTGCTTGAATACGCAGAGATAGTATGCGGAAATTTTATGAAAAAATCTGAAGGCGCAGTCAAAATCATTGCACAAAATAAAAAAGCATTCCATAATTACGAAATACACGAACGTTTAGAGGCAGGGATTGAATTGTGTGGAACTGAGGTAAAATCTCTGCGCCAAGGTAAAGTAAACTTGGCAGATTCATACTGCAAAATCCTCAAAGACTCAGAATTATACCTCATTCATCTTAATATCGCTGTTTATGTAAACGGTGGGTATGCAAACCATAATCCAACCCGCAAGCGAAGATTGCTCTTGCATAGGCATGAAATTGATAAACTTGCTACAAAACTCAAATTGCGTGGCTTTACACTAATTCCATTATCGTTGTATTTCAAGCGTGGATGGGCCAAAGTAGAATTAGGATTAGCCCGCGGCAAAAGAAAATACGATAAACGCGAAGCACTGAAAGAAAAAGAAGCCAGCAAAAGCGTCCGCGATTATTAAGCAAATAGCAATAATTTCAAAAACGCATTATTACCGCGCTTCTCAAACAGATTCAATACAATATCCAGCATGAGTAAACCAATCTGGGCACCTACAGTATAGCAATTTTTATATTGAATTCAATCGGGAAGCGCAGTAAGCAATGGCAACAATTCCAAAAACGCATAGTGGGCCAAGACATCGTGGTTTTGGCCCACTATGCTATATCTAGCGCGCTCGAATATCCAACGCGCTAGGATATATTGATTTAAAAGGGGAATGCATGAAACTGATTTTATGTATCATCCTGGCATGCTGCTGGTATGGAAATGTCTGCGAATGCCAGAGAGATCAGCAAGCGAATTCGAAAGAATTAGCTATACCTGGGTTCACATACTTGCGTACAGCCACGTATACATGCGGAGGAGCGGCAAATACGGTGAAGGAATACCAGCACGATCAAACCAAAATGGAATTCGTGCTGCTTTCCGGAGGGACATTCATGATGGGAAGCCTAAGCGGGGAAGAAGGACGATATGATAACGAGGATCCGCAGCACCAGGTGACGCTATCGCCATACCTGATCAGCAAGACCGAAGTAACCCAGGCAGTATGGCAATCCGTGATGGCTAGCAATCCATCATATTTTAAAGAAGCAGATCGCCCTGTGGAGCAAGTGTCATGGAATGATTGCATGAAATTTTGTGAAAAAACAGGGTTGGCCCTACCTACAGAAGCGCAATGGGAATTTGCTTGTCGCGCTGGCACACAAAGCGTGTATTACTTTGGAAACAAAAGCAGTAGCTTACTAGATTATGCGTGGTATGGTGCATGGAGTGGTGGTAATTCTGGCAAGCAAACCCACCAAATTGCTAAGAAACAACCGAATGCGTATGGATTGTATGACACAGCCGGCAATGTATGGGAATGGTGTTCTGACTGGTACGCAGAATACCCTAATGGAAGTGTAACAAATCCGGTAGGTCCTGGTAATGGCACATGTCGCGTCATGCGAGGTGGGAGCTGGTATCAAGGTGCCTTATGCTGTCGCTCTGCGTACCGTGGCATTATGGCCCCTGGCGACCGCGATCGCATTTTGGGGTTGCGGGTTTGTCTTTCCATCGCAACCGATCCAGGGAAATAAAGAGCATGGCAGGCATCGCTTGATCACCGATCGCTCAAAGGTTAAGCCTGATGTCTGCCAAAACATAATCAAGAAGCTCAGAAATTAAGCTTTGGTACTCTTTAGATCTGCTGAATTGGAATAGGTAGAAAAGAGTGGCCAGTTGATCGTGGGTTCCAAAATCCGTTCTATTAAATAAAAGCCCGATCCAGCTTTGGCTGAGATCGGGCTTTTGTTTTAAATCATTGTGTTATAGAATCATTGTCTTCGAGAACGCATGTTACTTAATCGTGATCACATGTCCTTTGGAGAAAGCAGCGAATTCAGGGGCATACATGCCCTTGGATGGTAGCGGGGCCGATGCGGAATTCGCCGGCCATGGTGGCGCGGATGCGGTATTTAATTTGGCTGAGATCGGGCTTTTGTTTTAAATCATTGTGTTATAGAATCATTGTCTTCGAGAACGCATGTTTACTTAATCGTGATGACATGTCCCTTGGAGAAAGCAGCGAATTCAGGGGCATACATGCCTTGGATAGTAGCGGGGCCGATGCGGAATTCGCCGGCCATGGTGGCGCGGATGCGGTATTTAAATGGATATTCGCCTTGAGGCAGGTATTCAAAGAAGAAGTTGGTGCCTGAGTCGCGGACTTCTTCGTACCAATAGATGCCAAGGTTCCATTGATGGCCGCTTTTGAGTGTTTCAGGTTCAAAGCCAGCGCCGCGTGGGTCGCGAAGGTGGACATATTCCATCGGATGTTTGCTGGTGATGCTGAGCTGAACCTCGACTTGATCGCCAACAGCAATGGGTGTGCCATCTGCAAGGGGTTTGAGAACGTATTCAGAGCCTTCGTGTTTTCTGAGATAATAGGTGCGGGAGACGGATAAGAAATCACCGCGTTCTTCTTGCGGCAATTTTTCTGTGGAATAATGCCATGCCATGGACGCGAACATGTATCCTGGGCCTGTTTTGCTGACCTGGACTTTGGACATGGTCTGTGGAATGATGTCAGGGCCTGGGATCACAAATTGTTGATGTGCGCCTGTGTATTTGTCAGGTTCAAAGACCAAATCATATTGTTTTGGGCCAATCTGGATTTGGGCTGTCTCACGTTGGCCAAGGGATCCCTGACGATCCATGGTATAAACAAGGCTGTAGATGACTTCAGATGTGGCACGGGTGGATTTCCATTGATTGCATTTTTTATTCAAGAGCAACCAGAGGACTAAGCCATCCAAGTGAGATTTATTTTCAGGCATGACTTCCTGCAAAGTGCGTAGAACAAAAGCATGGGATTCAATGGTGTCGTTGTACCATAGCCAAGCACGGTCTTCTGCTGACCAGAATGTGCCTTGATCTTCTTTGGTGATTGCGCTGTCCATGATGCTTTCCATCACGAGTTGGGCATCTTTATCCCGATTCATGCGTTTGAGTGTCAATGCTAGGTATGCTTTGAGGTATGGGCATAATTCTTTCCAGTGCTCGAAGCAATAGTTGGCTATTTCCACACGCAATGCTTTGCTAAATGTACTACTGTAGTAAGATTCTGGATAGCAAGAAAGCACGTAGTTCAAGAACGTCAGGAATGGATAGGCATAGATTTTTTGCAAATCTTTGCCTTTGTATTCTTCATTGAAATGATATCCAAGATAGGACCAGGCTTTTTGGCACATATCTTCTGGGATAGCGACTTTGAATTCCAAACCTTTGCCAAATCCATGCAATAGATACAAGGTCATGTATGGGCTAGGAGGTCCGCCTGCCCACCATGGGAATGAGCCATCGCTGTATTGAGCTTTGCGCAATTTTTCAAGGCTGTCTTCTCGCTGTGCTTTGGCAATCTGAGGATCC
>JAKLHB010000132.1 GCA_022710345.1 Planctomycetota bacterium | reverse complement strand
AAACAAGTTTCTGGATGTTGCAATATTTTGATCTTCAATGTCTTATTTGGTTGGACTTTTTGAATCAATTCCTGAAGTGTGCCTTGGATGATCATTTGGCCTGTTTCTAAAATTCCGATCCTGCTACAATAAATCGCAAGCTCGGATAAAATGTGGCTGGAGACCAAGATCGTCTTTCCCATGGCTTGAAGTTCTTTGAGGATTTCCATGATTTCTCGTCTGCCGCGTGGATCCAGGCCAGAGGCTGGTTCGTCCAACAACAAAACAGGTGGGTCATGGAGTAAAGTGCGTGCTAAGCCTAAACGCTGTCGCATGCCCCTGGAAAGCTGCTCACTGGGGGTATTGCGATATTCATATAAATCTAAAAGCTGCATCACTTGTGGGAGAATCTGCTGTCTTTTTGTCCTGGGGATATGATACGCAAGGCCAAAAAAATCCAGGAATTGGAGCACTGTCATTTTGGGATAGATGCCAAAATGGTCTGGCATAAATCCAATGATTTTACGAACTTCTTGACGATCTTCAACAACATTGAGCCCATAGATCGTAGCTTGGCCACGTGTTGGCTTGAGCAATGTTGCTAAAAAGCGGATGGTGGTTGTTTTTCCAGCTCCATTGGGGCCGATGAATCCATAGATGTCATGGGCCTCCATCATTAAATCAAGATTGTGCACCACTTCGTGACGCGAGTAAGTATGGCTAAAATGTTCTACTCGAATCATAGCATTTACCTAAGCCGGTAGTTAAGTAAGGAAAAGATAGTTCAGCTTAAAAGAAAATACGAATCGCAAGTTAGAAATGCAATTGATATTTTTGCAAATATTGAATATATAATTTTCTTTGCATTGGAGTTAAGACGAATTCAATGATTTCTCGAATGTGCAGGCATTCTCTGACAGAAGCAGGGTTTCCAGACATCAAGATTTCTCGAATTTGCATTTCTTGCAAAGATGTTAAAAAGCAAAAAGCTTTCAATTGTTCTAGGTTTCTGAGGTCGCTTTTTGTAGTTTTTGCTCTACTGAGTTGAATTGTACTTATGTCTTGGGGACATTGTTGTAGCCTGCATTCTAAGGTTTGGAGTTTTTGATGTAAAAGAATGAGTTCAGACTGCAAGGTTTCTTCGCGAGAAGGAAATAAACTGGGTTGCAAGCAAATTGGGCAGACAATGCCTGCTAGTACCACAACAACTGCCACAAGCCACATAAATTTGTCCAATAAAATCATGGGCAGCCTCCTAAAAGATGGGATCAAAGTTATTTTTTACGCTGCATTTCGCACCTTATAGCACCAAATTTGAATCTTATGCCTGAGAAATGTAGGTTTTTACGTTGCATTTTTTTGAATTGCATCGCATCTTTTAGTATATTTGCTGTGGCGACAGCTTTCGGAAGAGCCTATTTGCTATCTAACCATCCTCCACGGAATCCTGCTTTTTGCAAGCCTTGCTTGATATAAGGATTTTTTTTCATGAGTGACCATAGAAATTCAGTGGTATAGTTTTCAATCATGAGCACAATTGGACCTTGATCAATTCCTAGATAGTCTTGATCAAACCAGCCGTTTGCTTCTTGTGGATATGTTAAATTGAATGCATCATAAAAGCCGTATGCGCCAAAAATGCGGGTGCCATATTGTTCATACATGGCCTTGAGAGCAGGAATGCAAATTTCAGGGGCAAAAGGAATGGATCCGCCAGCGGCTGTTGGCGCAATCGTTCCATCATCGCAGATTTCTTGGGTACTAGCTCCACGTGCCCAATATGTGTGAAATTCTCTGATTTTACCATGGATGAGTAAGATTTTATCCGCTGGTCCATCGCAGGCTGTCAACCCCCAAATTCGATCGCTATAACCTTGCCACCCTTGGGGGTTACTGATGCAATAGCTACGATTTGCATACACAGCAGCGCGTGAGTTTTGGAAATAATCGCTCTGCTTTTGCTGCATATAATCGTCCTGAATGCCTCGAAAATCAATCCAAATATGAGAATATTGATGACCAAATAATGGAGCAAATTGGATATAGGTCTGGTGTTGAAACTCTTGCCGTATGTACGTGTTGCACCAACTTTCCCATGCCTCTTTTGGAAGAGGATGTGTGGGGGAGCCTAAGCCCAAGATATATAAAATCATCCCTTCATTGTAGCCTTGCCAATCATGGCCTAAAAAGCCAGTTTCAGGATGCCAGCCCATGCTCACCAAATTGGGGCGTACGCAAAACCATGTCCAATTCATGCGGCGATATAGCTCATCTGCCAAAACGCGAATTTCATACTCAACTGGATTGTCTTGGTCAAAATAAGTCGCCACGGAAAGAATGCCTGCCATCAGCAACGTGGTATCTATGCTGGACAGTTCGACATTTGCGTATCGTAGTCCTGTTTGCATATCTAAGAAATGGTAGAAAAAACCTTGATACCCTGTGCATTTGGCAGGATCAGTGCCTTGTGCTGCATTCCAAAAAAATCGTAGGGTCGTGAGCACCCTTTCTGCAGCTTCGGCCCTGCCAATCCATTGGCGTTCTACTGCAACCAAATAAGAAGATAAGCCAAATCCAACAGCCGCAATGCTGCAAAAGGTATAGGTTGGGCTACGATCTGGGGTTAAGCCATTCTGGGGATTGGTCAATTCCCAAAAATATAAAAATGAACGATACTGAACCAAATCTAAGAATGGGTCTCGTTGACAAGGTTGGCTGACACATACTGAAGTGATCAAAAATAAACCTATCATACAACACCATCGCTGATTGCAACGCATAAAAATCCTTTGCAAAAATAGTGTGAACATGCTGATTCTAACGAATTTGGGAAGCCGCTGTTAACTCTTTACAAAACCTGCCTGTGCCAATTCAGTTGCGCTCAAGAAAACATCCAAAGAAAATTCGCTTTGTTTGCCAGCTTGAAGGTGACCAACAGAAGCAACCGTTTCTAAAAAACGTCATAATCAGGCATCTTAACATTCCTTAAGCACGAGGTCAATAAAAATAGTCTATGCGCATAAGAATTTACAAATACTTACTTTTTATCGCGTCTATTTGAAGCATTTTTAGCTTTTTTCGTTAAATATGAGCATTTTTTCAAGTTCAGAATTGACTTTTTTTGAAAAAGTGATATGATGCTGATTGTAGTTTAGACGATTTTTTTGTAAAAACTCGATCGTCTCCTTTTGAAAGGAAAGTTTATGTCTTTGTATCAAAAATGGATTTTGGGGATAGGCATTATTTTAACACTTGCGTTGGTTGGTTGTGGTAGCAGCGAGACTCCTAAAGCAGATGTAGAGAAACAAGAAAAAATAATCGAAAAAGAAGTAACCGTCCCAGCAAAATCTGTCGAAAGCTCCACTCCAGTTAGCCCATCTGCCTCCTCTATCCCAGTTGATATGCCAGCCCAGGGGATTGCCATGCATCTTCAGGTTCCCCCGCTGAAATCAGAGCCAGCATCCGATCCTACTATTACTTTAACAGATGTCTCTGAAGAAGTTTGGAAAGATTTACGAGAACTTTATATCTTACAATATCTTCATAAAAAAGAATGCTTGATTTGGGCCCTCCAAAATCCAATCCCTAAGCAAGCGAGTGAATTTTTGGAAAAGGGCTATGGAGTTTATGGTACTCCTGATAAAAAATATCCGAGTGAACTTGAACTAGGACTGCTCAAAGCTAGAGTAAAAGACGAAATAGGTGTGGAAGATAATCTGCAAAAACTAGAACGTCAATTTACCGGAACACCATATTTTACAATGGGATATATCGCAAGTTGGTATTATTGCCTAGCCAAGAAAAATGACAAAGCAAAAGCTTTGCTCACTCAGTCTGATTTAATTACAAAAATCACAAGCTATGATATAGACATTCCCGCAGCGCATTTAGAAGCACTAAAATTAGAATCAGAAAAAGCACCTTTAGAAGTTTCACCTGTTGCACCCAAGGCAGTAGAGCCTACAGAATCCAAGGCAGTAGAGCCTCCTACAGAATCCAAGGTAGTAGAGCCTCCTACAGAACCTAGTACAGCACCAGCATTCGAACCTAAAACATTTGCACCTGGTGAAACTGGCGAACAGCCTGCTGGTGAAACTGGCGAACAGCCTGCTGGTGAATCTGCAGAACCTGGCGAACCTGCTGGTGAATTTGGAGAACAGCCTGCTGGCGAAACTGGCGAACAGCCTGCTGGCGAAACTGGCGAACAGCCTGCTGAAGAATAGTATTTCCATAATGAGTCTTATGAAGACAAGACTATACAACCAAAAATCTAGGATAGCTTGGCCACCCTAGATTTTGGATGTTCTTAGATACTATTTAGAACCTTTAAGAGCCTCCAAGGCTTTTTCTGGACTGACTAAACGAAGGTATAGCTTGCCTTCTCCGCTGCCATACGCATACTCAATGTTGATTCCTTTGTCCATGAGCTGTTTGCAAAGTTTATTAAGTTCTCCTGGAGCATTGGTCAATGGAACTTCCAATAAATCGCTTTCCACTACCAAGACACCAGCTTCACCCAATAAATGGATGGCCTCCATAGATTTATCCACGATGAGTCGAACTACGGCATGATCTACAGAATCCATGACACAGATGGCATTGATATTGATGTTGTGTTTGGCTAAATCTTGGGTAACGCGGAACAATGCTCCTGGTTGATTTTCCAAGAAAATAGCAAGTTGCTTTACGATTTTCATAATTTTTCTGCGGCATAAACCGCAGCCTCCAGGATGAGAGAATAGATTACTCATTCTCTATAACTATTTGAAAATACTTATAGTTACATAAATCAATTCGCATTTTCTCTTATTTTGCCAAAAAACGATTGCATTGTCAATGATATTTTTTATTTTACGGGTGTTCTCTAGTATGGATATTTAGTTCTAATCCTTGAAGAGGATGATATGGAAAATACAACTGAAAAGCGAGATGCTTTAGTCATTTCTTGTGAGCAGTTGATGACCATAAGCTGTATTCTAGCTGGTTTTGCATTTAGTGGTTTGATTGCTTTGCCTGGCATGGAGAGTATATTATTTCAAAAAATTATAGATTATTTTCAAGGTAATTTTGATTTAGGTTTTTATTATACTTTTTATTTCCTTTTTTTCTCTACCATTTGTTTTTTAAGCACGATTCTTACAATTTTGGTTTATAAAGCTGGGGGTTATTTGATCCCCATTAAAAAGCTCAGAAGAATTCATTTGATTTCCAACTTGATTTTCAGCATTGCTATAGCAACATTGCTGGTATCTGTCATCACATTTGGCATCCCAACATTCGAAGGCCTCATAGGCGGTGTTTTGTTAGGATTAGCTGTAGCAGCCTGCTTTATTTGGGAAAATTTGATTCCTTGGCAGCGGCAAAAACGTCTGCAGCAACTGCAAGTCGAGCATGATGAAGAAGCCACCCAAAAGCCTGGTGCGATGTAGAAAGGATTATAATTGTGTTGCGTACGCATACATGTGGAGAATTGAATAAAGCACATATTGGACAAGAAGTTGTGCTGTGCGGTTGGGCACGTTCAATTCGGGATCATAAAGATATTATCTTTATAAATTTAACGGATTGCTATGGTTGGACGCAAGTTTGCATGACACCTGCACAAGCGGCAGGAATCAACAAAGAAGACTACCTTCAAATTAAAGCCAAAGTTATCCCACGCCCGCCAGAAAGCCTCAATACCAAAATCCCAACAGGTGAGATTGAAGTTCAGTGCATTGAGTATACAATCATCTCCAAATGCACAAAAGAACTTCCTTTTGAAATACTAGACAATCTGGATATTAGGGAAGACATTCGACTAAAATATCGCTTCTTAGATATAAGAAGACCCATCATGTACTCTAGGTTACGTTTTCGCAGCCGTTTAGTGAAAGCAGTACGCCAAGCTTTGGAGCAAGAAAGGTTCTTAGAAGTTGAAACTCCAATGTTTGTTCGTAGCACACCTGAGGGATCTCGCGATTTTTTAGTCCCTAGCCGCATTTTTCCTGGCCAGTTCTATGCATTGCCTCAAAGCCCTCAACTATATAAGCAAATGCTTATGATTGCTGGCGTAGATCGTTATTATCAATTCCCTCATTGTTTTAGGGATGAAGATCCGAGAAGGGAACGCCAGGTTGTTCATACCCAGATTGATCTTGAAATGTCGCTTGTTTCTCAAGAAGACATCTTCAATGTGGTCGAAAAAATAATGTACAGTGCGTACAAAGAATTGTTCGGGGTTGAACTCAAACTACCTTTCCCACACTATACCTATTATGAAGTGATGCGCCGCTGGGGAATTGATAAGCCAGACCTTCGTTTTGGCATGGAATTGGTTGATCTGGCTGATGCTATTCCAGGCTGTGGTTTTAGTGTGTTTGAAGAAGCAATAGCCAAAAAGCATTATGTCAAAGGCATTGTAGCACCAGGATGTGCTCATTTTACACGCAAAAAACTGGATGAATTAGAAGCATTTGCAAAAACATTCCAAGTTAAAAATTTATTCACTTTTAAAGTGCATAATCATGCCTTGGAAGGGAATGCAAGCAAAAAAGTACAACCACAAACTCTGCAGAAAATTTTAGAACTAAGTCAGGCCAAAGAGGGTGATCTTATTTTAGTGTGTGCTGGTCCTTATAATTTTCTGCATCGAGCACTGGCAGAACTACGCAAATTGCTTGGCAAGGAATTGAATTTGATTGATCGAAGCCAATTGCAATTTCTCTGGGTCACTGATTTCCCATTGTTTGAATGGGATGAAGAAGCACAACGTTGGGCACCCATGCATCATATGTTCACCATGCCAAATCCAAAATATCTGGATACGCTGGAGCAAAATCCAGGCGAAGTAACAGGCATTTTATATGACCTGGTATTCAATGGTGTAGAACTAGGAAGCGGATCGTTGCGGATTACCTCCCCTGAATTGCAGAAACGCATCATGAAAATGATTGGCATGAGCGAAGAACAAGCGTATGCACGGTTTGGCTTCTTGCTCGATGCATATCAGTTCGCTTCTCCGCCTCATGGTGGTATGGGCATTGGGCTTGACAATTTGGCCATGACCTTGCTTGGACTCGAAAATATCCGCGAAGTCATTGCATATCCAAATGCAAGCAATGGAACATTCTTGCATGATGGCTCACCAGCTTTGGTAGAGCAAGATCAGATTGATGAATTGCACATTGCAATCAAGCAACCTAAACCTGAACCCGAGAAAAAAGCTTAGTCAATTGCATCGAATTTAAAGAGAAAAACACGCAGAAAAATCTGCGTGTTTTCTCTTAATGCGAAGGAGCTTAGCATGTTTTGGACAAACTGCTTCGATTATTTATTTTTTTGCTGGCCAGATCCTACATTTAAAAATACTTCAGCGATTTATAAAGTATGGAAATTCATTCAAGATTGGATGCATACAATTGTTTATGTAGGGGCTTTTTATCTGGCTTGCGTTATTTTCTTAGTAGAAGGCTATCAAATTCCTAGCGGTTCTATGGAGCCAACTTTCCAAGGCGATCTTAATTTTCTAAAAGATGATCGCATTTTTGGGATCAAAGCAATCTCCAGGTTTTTTCCAATTGAGCGTGGAGATATTGTTATTTTTCTCTCTGCAGAAGACCAACAGACTTTTATTGTCAAGCGTGTGGTGGGGCTGCCAGGTGAGAAAATCGAGATTAAAAATGGCCGTGTGTATATCAATGGGCAACTATTGGATGACCCGCCTATTTTCAAAGATTTAAGATACGCATTACCCATGATCATAGATCGCTATGGAATTCATGATGAACTTTGCACAATTCGGCGTTGGAAAAATATGTATGGGGACCATCCTGTGGATCCACCTGCTTTATGCTTTGGATGCTATTATCCAGAGCTTGACAAAGGCAATCGCTCCTTTGCATATCAAATTCCATCTGATGCGTATTTTGTCATGGGCGATAACACCTTCAATAGCCATGACAGCCGATATTGGGGTGCACTTCCCAGACGCAATATTCTAGGCAAAGCAAGCCTCATTTGGTGGCCTATTGGAAGAGGGGAAGTGTTGCGACATGGTATCCCAACCAAACAATTCATCAAATTTCGAGATACACGATCCCGTGGAAAATAGCTTTAGGTCATAGGATTTTGTACAGAAATTGGTTCTCAAGGATTTTGGAGAGCCACACACGAAAGAGCGATGTTTTTTTTGAGCTGCCGTTGTGGAATTTCCTAAAAATCTATCAACAAAAAATGTATTCCTTGGTCGTCTTTTTAGGCAAAATTGCTCATGGATAGGAAAATTTTTTTATGAAACGAAAAGGCTCGATTTTGATCAACAAAGTGCATCGCTATCGCCAATTGATGCCTTATCTGATGCCAACTCGCAATGAATCTGTCGTTTATTATGATACTTATGTTCATGCTGCCCAATTGTTGAAATTCTTAGAGCAAGCACCGACTGAACCTTATAAAATTACTCTTACTCATCTTGTAGTCAATGCTTGTTCTATAGGACTTTATAAAAATCCTACAATGGGCCAGTATATTAGTGGTCAGCGTATTTACCAACATGAAAAAGCAGAAATTTCCTTTTCCATTAAAAAAGAAAAGGTATCCAAAGCACCTATCAAAGTAATTAAGCTTAAAATCGAGCAAAATGAGACTCTATTGGACATCGCAAGACGCATTCATGAACGCCTAAATGTAGAACGCAGTGAAAAAAAAACGTATACTGATAAAGAAATTGATCTGGTAACACATCTTCCAGGTTTTATGCTTCGCTTTTTTGTAGGCCTCGTCCGGTGGCTCGATTATTACAATCTTTTGCCAAGCTCTTTCATTGAAAAAGACCCGCTTTTTTCAGGTGTTTTTATCGCCAATTTAGGCAGCATTGGCATGGATGCTGGGTACCATCATTTGTACGAATATGGGACTATTTCGATTTTTGCAATGGTTGGCAAAATTAAAGAAATGCCCATCGTAGTCAATGGCCAGGTGGTTGTAGAGCCTATGCTCCATATACGTTGGTCTTATGATGAACGCATTGATGATGGCATGAGCTCTGGAAAAGGCATTGATAGCGTAGTCGAGATTCTGGAACATCCATTCGATTATTTTGTGTTGCCCAAAACATAATCTTGTAGGTGGCTATTTATTTTGCTTTGTTCGATGAGTCATCGGAAATTCACAATATGCCTAAAAAAATTGGAGCTATTGTATTAGCAGCCGGCAAAAGCCAGCGTATGGGGCGGCCTAAAATTCTTCTCCCTGTTCAAGGCATAGCTATGATTCATAGAGTGCTTCAAGCATTAAAACAAGCCAATATCCAGGACATAGCCATTGTGCTAGGGCATGAATACCAAAATGCAGTGTTATACCTCAATTTGCTAGAAGAAGCCCGAACTGCAGATATTCTCATCAATCGTACTTACGAACAAGGCATGGCTACCTCTTTGCAAATAGGAGCATTGGCAATAGCCGCGGATTGGGATGGCTTTTTTGTGCTGCTGGCAGATATGCCTTGGATTACAGCAAAGGTTATCTTGGCAGAAGCTGCGGCTTTTGAAACAGCCTGCGACAACGCGATTGTTATTCCGCAATATCAAGGCAAACGCGGACATCCAGTTTTATTTTCCAGCCAGTATGCGTTAGAACTTCACAAACTTGAGGGAGACCAAGGAGCGCGTAGCTTAATCCAAAAATATGCTAACAATATTGTATGGTTTACTACAGATTCTGAAAGTATTTGTATAGACATTGATACTGAGGACCAGTTGCGAACATGGAATCAAATAAAATCATTGTAATCAAAGGAAGCGGCGAGATGGCATCCGGAGTTGCCCATTGTTTAGCGGATTGCCATTTCGCAGTGGTAATGACAGACATCCCTTGGCCAACTGCCATTCGACGCAGTGTTTGCTTTGCACAGGCTATTTTCAAAGGGACCATGATAATAGAAGGCATGACTGCCAAATGCGTTCCATTATCGGATATATTCCCTACGCTGGCACAGGGACAAATTCCCATTGTGATTGATCCAGAAGCCAGGATTGTGCAAGAAATCCGACCGCTTGTGGTCATTGATGCAATTTTAGCCAAAAAAAATTTAGGCACAAAAATCCAGGATGCTGAGCTAGTCATTGGTCTTGGCCCTGGCTTTGAAGCCGGAAAAGATGTGCATTATTGCATAGAGACCATGCGTGGCCATTCGCTAGGCCAATTAATCCAACAAGGAACAGCATTGCCCAATACAGGGATCCCAGGAGATATTGCTGGATTCACTGCAGAGCGTGTGCTCTATGCTCCAGAACAAGGAATTTTTAAGCCATGCAAAGATATTGGCGATTTTGTCCAAATCGAAGAACAGATTGGAACGATTGGCGATCATGCGATCCAAGCAAAAATTGCAGGCGTTATACGCGGGCTTATTTATCCCTTGACACTGTGTCATAAAGGGCAAAAAATTGGGGATATTGATCCTAGAGGCAATCCAAAGTATTGTTGGCAGATTTCGGATAAGGCTCGTGCACTTGCTGGAGCAGTGCTGCGTGCAATGATCCGGCATTTTGGTTTGCACTTCTGGCAAAAATAGACTGCCAACCAATCCATGCTTCAAAATTTTATGCATTAAAAAAGAGAACCCGATGGTTCTCTTTTTTAATGAAAAGTGACCGCCAGCGGCTACTGCAATTGGCGCGAGGAAGCACTGTTTTCTTGCGTCGCGATCGGCTATTTCCCAAAAAATTTTATCATCAATCAATTTGTTTTTTTAGCAGGACCACAAAGGCTTAATTTTGTCCATTCAGTTTCGAGTGTTTCTAAAGAAACATCCGGTTTCCAAGGATATAGGCACTGGCTTAATGGATGAATCCAAGAATCAAAGCAATCTTTAGCAACCAAGCTGTCATACCATCTTGCAGGGATTTGATCTTTTCCATATAAAGCACCTGCCATTGCGCCAGCCATAGCGCAAGTGCTATCGCTATCACCGCCTAATTGCAACATTTCTAAGAGTGCATTTTCAAATGCTGTATTGGTCAGCGTGATATAAATGCTTGTGATCACAGATGCCAATACATAGCCTTTGCAAGGATTTCGAATTCTGAAATCCGCGGTTTGGTTGGCTAGATTCACAATATCTTGCAAGACTTGACCACGCCGAAATTTTAGATGATCTAACATATATGCTAGGCCCAGAGAAAACGTATGCATCTGAGTTGTATCTCTCAATTGCTGGGCATGAACCAACTGTTCGGCTGCTTTGTTTTCCAAGGCTTTGATGAAATCCACAAAACCTTGATGATCCAGATGCTCCCAGGTTTCATGAGTCATAGCATACGCTACTAAATATGCAATAGAACCTGCACCTGCGATTCCTCTGACATCGCATTGTTTGACTCGGGCTACTTGGATCACTCGATTTTGCAAAAGTTCTAGATCTTTGTAGAAATACCAGCCCAAAGGGGCTATCATAATGGCTGTCCCATTTCCAGAAGAAGGCTGTGCTGCTCCCCATACAGAACTTCCTTCTTTCGCTAGCCCTTGGACTGTGGCCCGAAAATTTCTACCTGTGCCTCGATGCAGACCAAAGCTTTCTTTAGAAAGTTTAATTTGATACATACGAACGAGAGTTTGTGCAAACGGTTCTTCTGGATGCAAAGGGTCTGTTAGCAATGCAGAAGCCAATGCAAGCATCTGTTGTCCATCATCTGAATGAAGTCCCAATGGCCGCCATCTTTCTTGAGGTTCTATCATCTCTGTTATACGGCCATAAGCTGCCTGAATTTCTTGGCTCGACCAGCCTTCTACTGGGCATCCTAATGCATCCCCGACTAATTCTCCATATAATGAACCGGCAATTTTGGATTCTACCTCAATCATATCTTTTATCCCTTCATAGGCCAATGACCAGCTTGGCTAATTTAGCTGGGTCATGCCTAGCTAAGTCTGATTCTTGTGCTACATCTGCACAAATAAGCTTGACTCCTTGGATTGCGTTAGCATCTATCTCAACAGGGTGCGCACCTTCACGTTTATACTTGGCCAAGATTTCAGGTGAAAAATTTTGGTTGTTGCAAATCATCACATCAATATAGGATGTTTTTAAATATCTCAAAATTTCATGAAGAAAATCAGATGCTTTAAATTCATTCGTTTCACCTCGTTTGGTCATTACATTGCATATATAAATTTTAGTGGCATGTGCTTTTTGCAAAGTTTCGACCATTCCTGACACTAAGAGATTAGGCAAAATAGAGGTATATAAATCACCTGGGCCTAATATGATATTGGTCGCAGCCAGGATGGCTTCACGGGCTTTTTCATAAAGTAAAACTGGCTTTGTTAATTGAATTGCTTGGATGCGTAAATTAGGATTATGCTTGGGTATATCAATATTTTTTGATAATTGGTTTATTGGTGGTTTTTTGCTTTCCCAATCAAAGATTGCATAAACCCCATAATTTTTAGCACGATTTTTTAAAATATGAAGATTTGCTTTGAGAAATGATAACAGTTGAGAATCACCTTTG
>JAKLHB010000131.1 GCA_022710345.1 Planctomycetota bacterium | reverse complement strand
ATATCAGCCATGGGTTTTGGCAGATCTTTGACTACGGATTGCAGCCTGGTGCCTTTGCCGCCGGCTAACACGATCGCTTCTACGATCATCTGTATTCCTTTGTTGAAGGCTATGTTAGAATTGTTTTCCAAAAGAGAAGCTGAAGACACGGGTGTCATCATCATCCTCTTTTCGGATCGGAAAGCCAAAATCAAAGGCAAAAGGTCGAGGCCCAAAAAAAGGAATTTTGATCCTAAAGCCTATGCCTACAGAGGCCCGAATGGAATCAAAAATTGTGGAATCTACCTCTGGGACAACATTGCCTACATCGGTGAACAAGACCATGCGTAACACATCTTGATATATAGGCAAATTATATTCTGCTGTTCCAATAAACATAAAATTGCCGCCAATGGGGTCATCATCACGGCCAGGATAATGTTCTCGAGGGCTGACAGTGCGATAGGTAAACCCTCGAATGCTGCTGGTGCTACCAGAGCCACCTGCAAAATACCGTTCAAAAATAGGTACCTGAGAAGAGGAACCAAATGGACTTGCAAAGCCAATGCGCATACCTAAAGAGAAAACATGTTTGTTGCCGCTATCGTTCGTATAAACAGTTTGGAACCATGCCATGCGAAGTATGACTTTGGAAAAATCATAGTCACTGCCTAAAAAGCTGCCTGCGACTTCCCATGCAACTCCCATGATATAACCACGTGTGGGAAGGATGTAATCATCTCGTGTATCTAGGGTAAAATCTAAGGTCAATGAAGAAATAAGGCTATCTCCCTTGACAGCAAACACATCCCGTGGAGCCTCCTCGTCCACATCTCCAATACCCACATTTTCAAAACGATAGATCAATTTAGCATCGAAATCTTGAGTCAGACGTTTGCCTAAGGAAATCTGGCCGCCCATGCGATCCTCTACAAAGGATTCATACCCACGTAGGGTGCTGTAAATTTCGGTACCTAAACTCCAATCATAACCAAATAAATAAGGTTCAACAAAGCCAATACGGAATCGAAATAAATCTTTTCCGACTTGGAGATAAATATCCAAACTTTGGCCTGCGCCTGTGAAACTATCGCCCGAGAAAAATTCGCTCCAACTTTTGGGCAAATTTGCAATGTCAAAATTGCGCTTGGTAAAAGAAATTTCTCCAATAGCACCTTGGTCAGAAGTAATACCCGCTGCAAATCGAAAGTTTCCTGTGCCAGCCTCACCTTCTTCGATGGAAATCAGCAGGTCTTTCCAATTGGGAGAATCTGTATCCATAAAATCCATCTTAAGGCTATCAAAATAATGCAAGCGCTGCAGCCGCATCTGGCTGTTTTCCATTTTTCCTAAGTTAAATTGTTCCCCTGGTTGTACCACAAGCTCACGCCGAATCACATCATCTTTGGTGAGTGTATTGCCTTTGATGTCAATTTTACGAATATAGGTTTTATCGCCTTCTTCAATTTTATATGCAATGTTCACCGTTGTTTTATGGATGTCTGCAATAGACACCATGGGGAGAACCTTGATGTTTAAAAAGCCATTTTCTCCATACAAACGTTCGACTTGGGCTTTGTCAGCGACTAATTCATTTTGCTTGAATGCAGAGCCTGGCTTGAGGGTAGTGCGGTATTCAAATTCTTTTTCTGTGAATAAGCGGTTCCCTTGGAATGTGATTTTTTCGACAGTGTATTGTGGACCTTCTTCAAGCACAATGTTGATGTCCATTTCAGTCCGATCTGCGGAGTAGGTAATATCTCGTAAATGGAGCCGGACATCCAAAAATCCTTCTGAGCGATAATAATTACGTAAGGCCAATAAATCTTCTTGAAAAATATCAGCATCATAATATTGAGCACTCAAGAAAGCCGTTTCTTGGGTCTTGATCAAATCCAGAAGATCACTTTTACTAAATGTTTTGTTTCCAAAGAAAGATATGCGCCGAATGGTTACTTCTGGGCCTTCATCAATATAAATATGTAAATCTATCCAACCTCCTCTGGGTATTTTTTCTGTGCGAATCTGGACAAATATAAAGCCTTCTTTATGATATTCGTCTTCCAAATGATGCATATCGAGCGATAAAGTATGAGAAGCAAGATAGCGTTCTTTTGTAATTCTGAGTTTCTCCAATATTTCATCATTGCTCATCTCTCGATTGCCGTGTAGGATAATCTGGCCAAGAAGTTGATTTTCTGTGACTAAAAATGTGATTTGGATGCCTTTTGAAGTTTGTTGAAGGCGTACTTCTACATTGGAAAAAACACCTAATTGATGGAGCCTTTGAATGTCATTCTTTAATGTTTTAGAAGAAAACAGGCTCCCTGCTTGTGTCTCTAATTTTGGCTTGATGCTTTCTTCAGACACAGTCATTAAGCCTTGAATGATCACATCACTAACGATTTCATTTTGTTGTGCAAATATAGGCAGGAGGCTAAAGATAAGAAGTAAAAAGAAGCATCGTATCATAACGGGCAGGTTGCAAAAAAACATTTGGCTACTCTCTCCCATAAAAATAAGCCCAGGGCAATCTGCCCTGGGTTAGCCATGATAAACTTGCCTGGAGATGGAGGAAAAGCGCATGTGTTGTTTGAAAAAATAAAGCTCAATTGAGCCAGTTGGGCCATTGCGGTGTTTGGCAATGATCACTTCCGCTATACCTTGTTTGTTGCTATTTTTATTATAGTATTCATCTCTATAAAGAAAAAGAATCAGGTCAGCATCTTGTTCTAGCGCTCCTGATTCTCGTAAGTCAGACATCCTGGGACGATGATCGTCACGAGCATCCACAGAGCGATTGAGTTGTGAAAGTGCGACGATAGGTATATCTAGTTCACGGGCAATGCTTTTAAGGCCGCGTGAGATTTGAGAAATCTCTTGCTGCCGATTTTCCATATTTTTTTGAGGGGATTCCATCAATTGAATGTAGTCTAAGATAATGAGTCCGATCTGATATTTTGCTTTGTAACGTCGGGCTTTACCGCGCAGTTCAAGCAGAGTAAGGCCAGGAGTGTCGTCAATGAACAAATTAGCTTGCATCAAAGAGCTGGCTTCTTGTGTGATTTTTTCAGCGTCTTCTGGTTGAAAAGCTTCGGTTCCAATTTGATGGGCATCCACTTGGGCACGCGCACAAACCATATTTTGGGCCAATTGTTCTTTTGACATTTCCAAGCTAAATATTAAAACTCCAGCCCCCTGCTCAATAGCCGTATACGTCGCGATATTCAAAGCAAAGCTGGTTTTGCCCATACTGGGTCTGCCTGCAATGATATTGAGCGAAGAATTGGCAAAACCATTTGTCATTTGATCCAAGTCAGCAAAGCCAGTTCGAACACCTTTGAATTCACGCTTGCCTTTGAGAATTTGATCAATCAATGGTCCTAGCACATCGTGCATGGCCGCTGGTTCATTCCCGGTTTTTTTTTGCGTGATTTCAAAAATCAATTGCTGGGCTTTGTCTAAGAGTGCCTCTAATTCTAACTGCCAATCTTTGGTATACTCAATGATTTGCTGTGCAGCATTCATTAGAAGCCGCATGATGCCTTTTTCTCGGACTACTTCAGCATAATATGTGGCATTACCCGCAGTGTAGATATTTGTCATCAATTCCAGCAGATACTTTTCCCCTCCTGTGATCTGAGAAAAAGCACCAGTTTTTTTAAGCTGTTCTTGAACTGAGATTGCGTCAATGGGTTTATTGGCTAAAAATAACTGGCTGATCGCTTCAAAAATGAGTTGATTGGTCCTGGAAGAAAAATAGCTTTTATCGAGTTTGGGAATGATTTCCCCTGCAATAGTTTCCTCGATGAGTAATGCTCCCAGGACCCCCATTTCGGCATCAATAGTCTGCGATAAAATTGCACCAAGATCAGACACGCTGACACTCTATGAATTTTTTTCAGGGTTAGCTTCTGGTTCGTTCATCACCCAAACTTTGGTTTTAGCAACTACATCAGGATGCAGTCTGACTAAAATTGGGAAAATCCCTAATTCTTTGATTGGGTGTAAAGAAGGATCTTCCAATTCGATGTTCTCTGGCTTCACATCAAAACCTTGCTTTTTGAAACATTCAGCGATTTTGACGTAAGTGATGGAACCGAACAAATGTCCTTCTTCATTTGCCTTGGCTTCGATTGTGCATGGAGTCATTTCCAATTGCTTGGCTTGTGTACGGATTTGTTCTTTATGCTCGACTTCTAATTGAGCTTGGCGTTTGTTTTGTATTTCTAATTGACGTAGGTTTTCTTTAGTAACTGGGGTTGCTAGACCTCTGGGAAGCAAATAATTTCTGCCATAGCCCAGTTTTACTTTGACAATTTTGCCTTTAGGGCCTAGTTTAGCAACATCTTGCATAAGTAATAGTTCTAATGATCTCATATTTTTTCCTTCGCGCCTTCTGGCATTGCTACCTCCCACTTTAATATTTTATCAACAAATATGTTCTACCTTTTGAGGCAAAAATATTTGCCCATTAAAGTGGGAGTAGGGTAAACAATACGTTAACCAATATACGGCATTAAAGCCATATAGCGAGCTTTCTTAATAGCTCGTTTGGCTTTACGTTGATGATAAGCACAATTGCCAGAGCGTTTTCGAGAAAAGAGCTTGCCTTGTGATGTACATAGTTTTTGCAAAGTTTGCACATCTTTGTAATCAATTTCATCAATACCTTCTCGGCAAAAACGGCAGCGTGATTTTTCTGCGCCTTTGCGGTGTCCTGTTTTGGTCATCTAAACTTCTCCCAAATGATTGCGATACTATTTTGAATATGCAAAGACTGAGGTTAATGATCGCTTTTCGGTTCCTCGGATGGCGGCGGTTGGGGGGCTTCAGGTTCCCCTGCCAGATCATCATCCTCTTCGTCCTCATCTTTTCGTCCAGATTTGCTGAGCAATTGCAGATTATCTGCTACCACACGAAGTTTACTTCTCCGTTCGCCGCTCCTGGTTTCCCAAGTGTCCAATTCCAATCTACCTTCGATAAACACCGGGCTACCTTTGGCAAGATGCTCATAGCATAGCTGGGCTTTGTTACGCCATACCGTAACTTCAACAAAGCAGGTATCGCGTCGTTTTTCACCGCCACTTGTGGTATAATGACGATTCACAGCTAAACCAAACTCCGCCACAGGCGTACCACTGGGTGTATAGCGTAATTCGGGTTTTCGGGTAAGATTTCCAATCAGATAAACCTTATTTAAGCTAGCCATTTCTGAACCCTTCCTAAAGCCACCTACATCTGTTGTATGCTCAGTCATGAAGTTATCCACATATAAAAATAAACAAAAATATCAAAATTACCCAACTTGCTAGTTATAAAAAATTAGCAATATTTTGGGCTAACTATAGCATAAAAATTATAGCTCATGAAAAAGTACGAGTTTCTGTAGCCCAATACTTTTAAACATTGCTACACTATGGCAGTTACCTGCCACTCCGCCAAAGCGGTTGGCTCCCTAAACTGCTACGGGATTGATCGTGCTTCCAATTGGGAGTTCATCAGAAGATACCATTGCCCGTATCATCACATTAACTAGCAACTAGGCTTTGCCTTCTTGAGAAGAATCTTTGCTATCCGTAGGAACGGATGCTTCGGGTTTCTGCTCAACATTATCAGCTTGTGATTCAGCTTCTGATGCACGTTGCTGTTCTTCTTGTGTGATTTTAGTACGAGCTAACAGCAGAGTACGCATCACAAGTTCAGAAAGCTGAAGATCTCTACGCAGAGTATTCAAATTTAGTGAGGGTAACGTAAAGTAAACCAAAAGATATGCAGCGCGTTTATGCCCTTTGATTTCATAAGCTAGTTTGCGCTCTCCCCATTTTTTTGCATTGAGGATAGCTCCGCCTCTTCGTTCAATCATTCCAGTAATCTGTTTTTTCAGATTATCCCACTCTTGCGCTGCTTTAGTGGGATCCAACATAAACATACCTTCGTAAGTACGTTGTTCCATGGTTGCTATATCCTAATGATAATAGTGAATTGTCTCCAAAATATTGGAGCAAAGATTGTTAGGTGCTCAAACAATGATAATGATTCATAATCCAATTTAAGTCGCGATCTTGAAGCCATGCCAAAATCGCTTCAGAAGCCGAAACAATAGAGTTTGCTATGATTGCTTCTTCTGTTTCAGAAAATTTGCTTAGCACAAAAGAAGTTGTGTTTTGGTTTGGATCACCAATTCCAATGCGTAATCGTAAAAAATCTATGGTACCGATGTATTGAATGATGGAATCCAAGCCATGATGACCACCACTGCTTCCTTTTTGGCGAATCCGAATTTTACCCAATGGAAGCGCAAAATCGTCAGCGACTACCAAGAGTGCCTGAATAGGGAGTTTATACCATTGCAGAATAGCTTGGGCAGACTGGCCACTTAAATTCATAAAAGTGGTTGGTTTGAGTAACATAAATCGTTGCTCTCCAATTTGTCCCTCTGCTGTATATCCCTTAAATTGAGAAGGTCGCCATTCTAAATGCAATTGATCAGCCATGCAATCGAGTACTCGAAACCCAATGTTATGGCGCGTTTTGGCATACTGGGCACCTGGATTTCCAAGACCCAATATAACTTTATTCAATGGAGGATGCCTTTCTAGTGATCATCTAAAAAATTTGACTATTTTAGCAATGAGCAGACTAGGCTTCTTCTGTCTCTGTTTTGGCTTTTTTGATGACTTCAGGTTCTGCCGTACTAGGCGCACCTTCTGTTGGTGCTGGAGCCTCTACCTTTGGAGCTTGAATGGAGGTTACCACTGAATCCAGAGGCATTTCGAGGGTAAAAGACTCAGCAAATTGAACATCTTTTAGCCGTAGGATTTCTCCAACATCAAGCTTTTCGACATTGATTCGAATGAACTCTGGAATATCTGTAGGTAGGCAGGAAATTTCGATAGCTCTGAGTGATTTTTCCCAACTGCCGCCTTTTTGAACACCTTGTGGTGTTCCGAGAAATTGAATTGGAACATGGAGTTTGATTTTTTTCGTCATGTCAATTCGGCAAAAATCAACGTGGAGCACTTGGTCGCCAAATGTGTTGAATTGGACTTCTTTAATCACAGCGTTTTCTTCTGCTCCGTCTATTTGGAGCTTAACTAAGTGCTCTCTTTTGTTCAAAAAAGGCAAAAAAGCTTCGGGAGCAATGAGCAAAGGCACAACATCTTTCTTTTGACCATAAAGTATTGCTGGAATTTTTCCTTCGCATCGCAATGCTTTACAGGCTTTTCTTCCAAGCCCAGCTCTTTTCGTGACAGCAATAGTGACCATTGTAATTTCAATTCCTTTCTTACGTGAGCAATTTAGTATGATGCTGGTCATCAATATATAATTTCGCAAAGCGAAATGCAACCATTTTTGTTCAAGGAAGCGTGTTTTTTTTAAGATTTTTTAAGGATTTTGATTTAACTTATTGATAGACAATAAATTAAATTTTTATAGAAAAATAAAAAAGAACCTGTGTGAGTTTTATAGCAAAAATTTCAACAAAAGTCAAGAGATTATCTAAGGAACTTTTTAGAAACGATTAATTTACAGACTGCTAAGATCTAATGGTTGTTGAAATAATGCACTAATGGATTCACTTTCATGGATACGGCGAATGGCTTCACCTAAATAATTAGCTATAGTAATCACTTTGAGATTGGGCAATCCATGATCTTTGGGGATTGGAATGGTATCTGTTACTACGATTTGCTTTGCTGGGCACTCTAGCATTTTTTTCCAAGCATTTTCTGCGAAAACTGCATGTGTTGCACATAGATATACATCTTGGCATCCATTTCGTTTAAGACAATGGTAAGCTTCTACCATTGTATTGCCTGTGCTGATCATATCATCCACAATCAGAGCATTTTTTCCATCTACATATCCAATGAGAGTTCCAGAAATCACTGACCTTGGAGAATCTCGCCGTTTATCAATCACAGCCAGGTCAGCCTCCAGGCGTTTAGCATAAGCACGGGCTTGCCGAATACTTCCAATATCAGGACTTACTACAACTAAATTTGGAATATTGAGGTGGAGGAAATAGGGTACCAGCACCACTCGCGCCAGGAGATGGTCTAATGGAATATCAAAAAAACCTTGAATTTGGTCCGCATGCAAATCCATTGTTAAAATACGTTGTGCACCAGCAGTCACCAAAAGATTAGCCACAAGTTTTGCTGTAATAGGCACCCGACCTTCATCTTTTCGATCTTTCCGGGCGTATCCATAATAGGGAATTACAGCCGTAATTTGATTCGCAGAAGCACGTTTGGCACAATCAATGAAAATTAAAAGTTCCATTAAATGTTCATTGACAGGGGTACAAGTTGGCTGCACAATAAAAACATCTGCTCCACGAACATCAGATTCAATTTTAACATCAATTTCTTGATCTGGAAATCTACAAATATCTGCTTGTCCGAGTTCTATTTGTAAGTATTTACAGATTCCAACAGCCAAGGCCGGATTAGCTGTGCCACTAAAAATCAGCAATTTGCTTTTCATGGATTTTGTCCAGAAAAAACTGTTTTATAAAAAAAAAGAATCGGTGGACAGCCGCCGATTCTTTTTCCTTATGCTTTTGAATAACTACCCGACGAGGACTTGAACCTCGAAGTACAGGACCAAAACCTGTTGTGTTACCAATTACACTATCGGGTAATTTACTTCTTTCATTTTATGGGATATATTATACCATGTTTGGAAAGAATGTCAAGTAAATTTTGGAAGAAAAAAACATTTTTTTATGATGCCGTTGCATGGCCAAGACAATTTTTAGAAAAAAGAAAACTTTGAACACAAAAAAAAGTCTAAAATACTTTCTTGACAATCGTTGCTAGATATTCCATAATAAGTCCAATTCATTCGACCGACCAACAGGGTCAACTAAATTTATGGAGGCGGTGCTATCAATGCAGCACCGATTGATTATGCAAAAAATGATACTTTGCATGGTATTGGGATTATTATTAGTATGCCAAATTCCTGCATCTGCCCTAGAAGTATGGATTGTTGGCAGGCAGCAAGAAGCTGTTTTTCATTTTCAAACTTTATTCTTATCCCCCATAGGTGCTTATAGTTCAGTGCAATTAGTAGAGGATGAATCCAAGCTCAATATATCGCCATCTCAGGAAACCTTGGTGATATACGCGGCTGAGGGACCTGGCTATGCAAATTATAGCAAATTTTATGAAAAAAATCCCAATGTTTTGGTGCTCTATGTAGGTAAGGCAGGGGATCCAACTCCTCAACCACCAATGATTGCTTTATCGCCTAATTGGGAAAAAGCATGGGATGCTTTGTGGTATGGCTATGGTGACATCAACAAAGATAAAAGAATCACCAAATACGAACTGATTCAATATCTTTTTCCTAACCGAGACCCAAAACTGTTTGGCAATGATTTTGTTCTCACATTCCCAAATCCAAACTGTGTCTGGTCTAGCTTTGGAACATTCGAAATCAAGATAAGAAAACCCTTTGAATTCAATGGGAGCAGAACCCAAAGCGATTATAACTTTTTTGGAAAATTTGAATTAACAAGCAAGGGTTTAGCGACAACAATTGATTTAGTAGAAGCCAATTCCAGTTGGGTCGGCAGATTTTTCTATCTATATGACAACGCAAAGCGTAACTTTAAGTTTGATAAACTGGAATTAAGCAGTTTGCCAGATTCCCAATTTCAAAATTCTACCCTTACTTTTGAATTTGCAACTGCTTCTCAACCTGTTAGCCAGCCAACTCAACCACAGGTTGGAGTTCAGCCTGCTCCATTGTTCACGGTGACGTTAGATGCTCCTATATTCCAAAAATACGCAGTCAAAGAAGTGATTCTCACTGGAAAAGTTCAACCCATTCCTAAAGACTTTGCCCTTCTTAAGGGTAATCAATATAAGACATTATATGTAGCAGCAGATGGCAAGTTTAATGCAGTGGTCGCCTTAGATGTGGGGTTGAATATTGTTGAATTTTGGGCCAACAACGAAAAATGTAAAGAAGTTTATGCTGGTGACCAGAAGTATACAGAAATCATGCTATTCCGTGAAGCCCAAGAAGAAACAATTGCATTAACGCAACTCACCCCCAAAGATGGCACCATTTATTCTTCTCTTTCCAGCGAAATCAAAATCCAAGGCAGCATCACAGGCAAGCCCCAAACTTTTGTAGTTAAGTATCGTGGCAAACAGACAAGCATTTTCCCAGACAGCCAGGGAAACTTCACGGTCAGCGTGCCTTTGGACCTAGGAAAAAATTTCTTTGAACTTTTTGCCAATGATCGCAAGTTGGCCAGTTTGACTTTAGAAAAACGCCAGTTAGAAATCACTCTTGCTCCAAGCCGTCCTGGTGTTATCAAAGGCGGCAAAAGCATCACATTCAAAATCACAGCCAATTTTAAACTTGACCCAAAATATTATACGGTCAAAGCAAGCAATGGGACAGCATACATCAGTGGTAATGATTTAATTTATACTGCCCCAACAAACTATGAAGGTGATGTAACAATTAAATTATATGCTTATGACCGGTTTGTAGAGTCTGTGTCTATGCGCATTGCAAAATCCAGCACTAGCAAGGCCGCAGCAAAGCTTCTAGCCGAAGAAGCAGCCGGCTTGGATGCTAAAACCCAGATCGCAGAAGAAGTCTATGGGGTAATCATCAAATCTAGCTCTGTGATGGAAGATTTTGTGCTGCAAAAAGATGAAATCGTGGCGAAAATTAGTGGTAATCTGGTCGGAGTCAAATTGAGCGATCCAATTTGGGATGGTGATTATGTGCAAGTGCCAGCGCGTGTGAAAAAACTTCACCTGATTCGAGCCGTGAAAGCTACCTTCCCAGACAACCCGGGTTTCGCCGAGGCTCTCGAAAATACACTACCCGATGAAGTCCGTAAAACCGGAGAGGCGTATGTTGACTAAAGCAGTCGCCATTGGCTTGATTTTGTGTATGGTTTGGTTGGTAAGCCTTTCTTATGGAGAGGCCCAACCTCTCTCAGTCAAACTGCAAGACCAAATTCGATTAGCCACTGTTGACGCACAACGCAATTTATATGAACGCCTTGTGGGTGTTTTTATAGCCGGATCATCAAGCCCTGAACAAGTAGAATATATCATTCGCAGTGCCCCAGGTATCTTAGAAGGATATAACACAGAGACATTGCCTTTGACAAAGCATTTTGTCATGGTCAAAGCCAGCATCAGCAAAGCAACTTATCTTGAAAATCTTCGAAAAGGTACCGATCCTTCCAGGCAGGTATTGCTTCAATTCGGCAATTTTTTGCCTGATACCATCGAAGCCATCGGCTATGCTCCACTCAGTCGAGAAGGCCTTACATACCTGAAAGCCAGAAGGGCTGCACTCATGGATGCCATGCGCAAAGTAGCCGCCGCTTGTTGTGGAGAAGTGATCACTCAAGAACTCGATGTTACCAACTTTGTGCTCACGCATTCGGATGTGAGGAGCAAACTCGAAGGATTTCAATATATCCAAGGCTTAGAAATTTTTGAAGAAACAAAAAAATCCGGCATGATCATACTCAACGTTAAGATGAATTTTCATTGGTATAAAGCTTTTGTGGATTTGGTATTAACTGGCTATCAACCTGAAAAGCTCGAACGATTTTTAGAAGAAATTGCAGAGTTGCCAGAACCCGACATCACGGCAACAGGCACAGGGTTGATCAAATAGTCTTAAGGAGGCGCGCGAGTCTGTTGTTGCAGATTTTGTGCGAAAAACATGAAAATTTTGCTCACACTTTTTACTTTATGTTTATTATGCACTTGGACTTATGGTCAAGCAGATGCTCAAGAAAAAGCCAAACAAAATGCAAAAGAAAATCTGTCTGAAAAAATCCAAGGATTTACCATTGTCGCTATCACACGAGAGACACTCACAACCATTTCCCAGGAAATTTTGAAAAAAGCCGTGTTTTATGTTTTAGATGGTGCCCAATTGAGCATTGAGCAAATAGACTCTGCCAGGGGAATCATCATTGCGAAAGCCAATATCACGCAAATTGCTGTAGTCAAATCCTTAGAAGAAAATTTACAACGTGAATTAAGTGCTGCTGAATACCAGGCCATCCGTTATCTGTTTCCCAAAAATATTTTTGAATATGGCTATGCTGGATTTACCCCAAAAGGCGAAAAAATAGCCCTTACAATCCAAGAAGCTAAAATCAAGGCAGCAAAGAAATTAGCCGCACGGTTAGCCGGTGAAACCATTGAAAAATCTGAAAGGATCAGCAATTTTGTGATGGAAGATGAAAATCGAGCTGCTGTATTACAAGAAACCAGGTTGATTGGTTGCAGTTATTCAAAGCCTCAATTTGTTGGAAACCTGGTGAAAGTCCAAGCAGAGATTACGATTCCATTATTTTCCCATTCCTTGAAGATCCAACTCGAAAAACTCGGACTCAAATTGACCCAAGAAGATTATTTAGATTTGGAAAAGTTTTTTGAATACCGCGAATCAGATCGTGGTGAAGCTGTGATTCAATAGCGTGTGCGTTT
>JAKLHB010000130.1 GCA_022710345.1 Planctomycetota bacterium | reverse complement strand
CTGAAGATAAAGTAGCATATAATAATCGCGGACTATGCCATTATTATATGCAAAATTATGAAGAGGCTATCCGAGATTTTAGCCGCGCAATCCAGATTGATCCTAAATTTGCAGAAGCATATAATAACAGGGGTCTTGCATACCATAAGAAAAAAGAATACTATCGAGCACTGCAAAACTTCAATCGCGCCCTCAGCCTGCGTCCTAAAGACCCAAGATCATATAACAACCGCGGATTGACTTATTCTGACCAAGGCGATTATCTTAAAGCCATCTCTGATTTCACACGCGCAATTAAGCTCACACCACGCGATGCAGAGCCATATTTCAATCGCGCCATGGCATACCAACGACAGAGAAATTACGCTAGAGCAGCGGCAGATCTAACCCAATCACTCGAATATAGCCCACAAGATATGCTTTGCTATTATCAACGCGGCCTAGTGTATCAAAAATTAGGAGATTATGCAAAAGCATTGGCTGATTTCCAAGCGGCTTTAAAACTCGATCCTGGCAATCAAAAAATTTTGAAATACATTCAACATTGTCAACAGAAACTTCGTGTCAAAAAGGGGAAATAATCATGTTTCGCTTCATAAGCATGGCTGTATGCTTGATATGTATGACAACTGGCTTTGTACTAGGCCAAGATCAATATATTATCTGGATCAAAGGTGTACCCAATGGATACATCCTCACAGAAAACCTTCCAGATATGAACTACGAGGGAGTCAACACACACATACGCAAAACACGCACAGCCCTCAAAACACAATTAGGAAGCAAAGCCTTTGATTCTCAAATTTTAGAACAAGTGCTATATCAAGATAATCCCATGGTCTATATTTTAGAACAAGCACATCAAGGCCAAATGCTGGGGCAGCAGAAGTATTCCATCGAAAAAGGCAGCCTACGCATGGTAGCCTTGCAAAATGGAAAAGAACAACTCAATTTGACCTTCCCAATCCCGAATGATACCCTTTTTATTGGCGATTATTTCTCTTTTTTGCCCCTGTTGGAAAAGGCCAGAGCGCATCCTGTCACATTATCTGTGGTGGATTTCAAAAAAATTAACCCAGAAAGCACTCAGCTTCCGGTTCAACAAGTCCTGATCAAGCCAGGTGGCCAAGTGCTCTTTAAATTGCCCGATATTTCATACACTGGCGATAGTTTCCAAGTCTACTGGGATCAAACTGTCCTCCGAATGATCATAGAAAAACAAACCAAACGTTTGCTGCAAATCCAAGACGAAAAGAGCGGAATGCGCATTAGCCTTGCCACTGCATCCCAAATCCAAGATTTAGCCCAAATCCCTCAGCAATCTTTCTTCAAGAAATTACGGCCAATTCCATATCAATCAGGATTGCCCTATAAATATAAATTTATATACGACCAACAGCCCATTGGAGAAGTTGTTTTTACGATCGTGCATCCTCAGGCAGACCGCCAATATTATGAAATGCAGGCCCAAGGATATTTCACTCGCAAAGGGAAACCCAACTATACGTTTAGATCCATCACCCGATATGCTGAAAATTTATCCCCTCTTTTTTACCAAATCCAAGAAGAGCCAGACACAACCATTACCTGCGAATTTGGGACCCAAGGCGTGAAAGAATTCTTTCAACAACGACAACACATACTCGAACATTTCATTCCCTTAAGCCCAGATAGCATCTTTCTCGACAATAACCCAATCCACCACTTTGCCATGGCCCTAGGCCTATGCCCTTTGACAGTTGGCACGAAATTCTCCCTTTCTGTCTTTCACCCTAGAAGACTCCAAATCAATCGAGCAAGCTACAACGTCCTAGCCGAAAAAGACGGGTTGCTCGTTGTAGAATTCAACACAGACTATTACAACACCCAATTATTCGTCCAACCCAACGGCATCCTGGAATCCTATCAACAAGAAAAATTACAAGTTATCCTGCAAAAATAAAATTCCCTGTCGTAGCCGAAAAAGATAGGCATGATGTTAGTCATGGAAGGCTCTCGCCCCCCATGCTAACCCAAACCGTACGGGCCACTTTCGCGGCATACGGCTTTCCAATACTCGCCTAACGTAAATCTCCATTCATTTCTGAGGTCGCTTTACCTGTTTCTTTTGCGGAAATACAACCTCTTCAGGAAATTTTCAAGTGGCTTTACGTACGCCGTTACGTATATCATGTCCAATTTAATCATTCCCTGAAGGGCTTTCTTTGTCTCACTTCAGGCCTTCTGTCAAGTGTAGATTTTTTCATTCATTCCGTGAGACCATACGCACCTATACACGCATAATATTATGAACAGCATTATGCTGTATCTTTTTGAAATGGTCGTAGGGCGACCAGCCGGTCGCCCTACACGCGTATGAGATCAAGAATGCTTTATCTTATGCGTGTTGGGCATGATCATCAAATGACAACCGGCCGAAGAAACCTACACTAGCCCACCCGTTTTCTCTTCTTTAATTCGCGTGCAACAAATTTCGATATTCTTGATACCTAACTAATGCCACCCGACTATCTTTTGCCACCATTTCAGAAAAATTTTTCGAATTTTTACTTGACATACCTTTGGAAGATGTGCTATGATGAGATTCATAAAAGAACATATTATCTCCTTGCGCTAAATAAAAGCATTCTAGCAAGGTGAACTTTTATTTCCGAGAGAATTTTTTTGGTTTATTTTGATTGATACAGACCATGCTACTGTATTTAATTTATTTTAGAGAAATAGGTTAGGATTTCAAATATCCACCTAAAACAAATTTGTACCCACCGGGGAAATACAATTTTTACCGGTACCAAACATCCACTAAAACAAGGACCGAGACACAGTTTCATTTATTCATACTCCTTTAGAAAGTACCCACCAACATCCACTAAAACAAGGACCGAGACACAGTTTCATTCATATATGCTCCTTTAGAAAGTACCCACCAACATCCACTAAAACAAGGGCCGAGACATGTGGATCAGTATTGTATACGCAGTTTGCATGCTGCTTGCTTTTTTAGGATTTGACCGCGATTATTATTGGCCTATTTATCCAGGCTATTTCTGGATCAACACTGGGGGGCTATTTTTATTTGGACTTTGGTGGATCCATAGCATCCGCACAAAGCAACTGATTTTTCCTAAAATTTTGCTCGGCTTTCTTGCTTTTTTGGGCTGGAGTAGCCTGAGCACACTTTGGGCCCAACACACCTGGATGGCGTATGATGGGCTTTGGAAGTATGCATCTTTTCTCTTCCTTACCTTGGGATTATGCTATATTTTGCAAAAATATAGTATGCTTAGAAATTATTTTTGGCCTCTGAATCTAGGTGTTTTAGCCATTTCAGCGTTCTTTTACCTCATTCAAATGCAGCAGGAAAATTGGAATTTGCCTGGAAGATTTAGCTTTCCATTTGGGAATCCCACTGTGGCAGGCACGGTCTTAGGATTTGGGTGTGCCATCGCTGCTGGCTTAGGAATTGCGAAATTTAAGCAAAAGCAATGGGCATACGCAAGCTTTTATACATGCTTAGCTGCATTATTCGGATGCGTGCTCTTTCTAGCAAAAGCCAAAGCAGCCATGATTGCAACTATAGCAGCACTCCTCTATCTTTTCATTCGCACTTATCCCAGGATTGGGCTTGCATTTTTATTTCTCATGGTTCTAGGTTGCAGCATAAGCTACGAAGCATGGATGTCATCTATAGCACCGTCTTTAGAAATTCGCCTTTGGATTTGGCAAGATACCTGGAAAATGATTTTGGACAATCCCTGGCGTTGCTGTGTTGGATTTGGGCCAGGCAATTTCATAGCTTGTTTTCCTAAATTCCAAAGCCCAAGCTTCTTTGCTGCTTTTTATAGTGCTGAAATCGTGGAATCCCCCCATAATATTTGTTTAGAAGTTTGGTCGGAATTTGGGCTAATCGGGTTACTCTTGCTTGTTGGTTTCTTGTTTCAGACAATTCGGCAAGCCTGGAAATCGGGCTTAGAAGACCATTATATCCTCATCGCTGGGCTATGCGTCCTTCTCCTAGATGCACAATGCTCGGTTTCTTTTACCTATTGGCAAGCTTTCTGCCTCATGGCTTGGATGATTGCGTGGGCAGCGCATGGGTCTATGCCTGCTCAACCCATTCAACATTCAATGGTAGAAAGGCCAGCTTGGGCCAAGTATCTAGCTTTCCTGATGCTTTTGGTTCTGCCAATATTATGGAAAATTGCAGTGTGGGATATTGGCACATTCCATCAAGCATACAAAGCTGCAATCCGTGAACCAATGCCAGAAATGCGCAGTAAGCTTATGGTATCCATCCCTCTCCCACGGTGGGAAAGCATGGCAACACTGCAATGGCGATGTGACCTAGGTGCAGTGCTCAATGATGTGTATCCTCAAGATCCAGAATGGGTGGATGAACATATCCAAGCGTTCTTATTTCTAGATCGAATTCCTCAATTTGGTGAATTTGGATTATATCGAGCCTTTTTATTTTTTCAGATGGGGCATTGGCAGCCTGCCACAGCATCTTTGGTTCAATTCAGCCAGCACAATCCTTTTTCTCCCAATTTATGGATGTGGTGGGCACAAATGTGCCGCAATCCAGCCATGAGTACCCAAATGCTGTTCAAAACCTCTGCCCAATATCATGCAGCCTATCCCAATGATCCCGCACCTCTCTTTGCTCTTGGACTTGCCCAGCATCTCTTGGGCCGCCCAGAACAGGCAAAGTCCTTGATGTCCCAAGCCATGTCCCAAGCTCAATCTCGATTGCAGCAGTGTTCCAACCATCGCGATAGAACACTGCTTTATTGGACGCAAGAATATCTTGAAAAAACAAAGCCAAAATAATGTGCTAGGTAATTTGGGCTTTGGATATCATATTGAATGTTTTATGCATATAATACGTGTCAAGCTAGCGATAACATTTTCACAGATAGGTATTAAAAAAAATCGTAATGTTATCGCTTAGCTTGGCACGTATGGTTGATCATTCTGCAAAAAAGAATATCTGCATAAAAGTTGAATCGTAGTTTATCCAACAAACCTTAATGGCATTAGAATTGGCTATTCCTCTGGATTTTGTTCAATTTGCTTGAGCATGGCCTCGACTTCTGCATCAGAAAGTTGGGCGATCCAGGATGAGGCTGGCGGTTGCGGGATCTTGGGTTGAGGTTGTGGTATCTTGGGTTGTTGGGTCTCCAACCATTGGGCAAAGCTGGCAATAGTGGGATGCTCAAAGAGATCGCGTAAGGTAATGGAAATGCCAAATTTTTGATAGAGTTGGGCTAAGAGTTGGGTCATGAGCAAGGAATTGCCGCCTAGTGCAAAGAATGATTCTGTGATGCTGACTTGTGGCAGCCCCAGAAGTTGTTGCCAGATTTCTGCCAACTGAATTTGTGCCTTTGTCTGGGCTGGCGCGAATGTGGCTTGGGCTTGAAGCACTGGCTCGGGCAAACGATTGCGGGCGATTTTGCCATTGCTATTGAGTGGGAATGCGTCTAGAAATTGAATGGCTGTGGGCAGCATATATACTGGTAGTTTAGTCCGCAAAAATCGTATGATGTCGTCCGAAGTGTAGGAAGCTTGTGCTTTGATGATGTAGGCAGCGAGGTATTTTTCTCCCTGGCTATTTTGACGTGCGATCACAATGGCATCTTGGATGCCTGGATGCTGGTGTAACACAGCCTCGATTTCCCCTAGCTCAATGCGATAGCCTCGAATCTTAAGCTGCTTGTCGGACCTGCCTAAAAATTCCATATCTCCATCTGCTCGATACCTGGCCCGGTCTCTGGTTGCATACATTCGTGCACCAGGAATCTTGGAGAATGGATCAGGCACAAATTGAGCCGCAGTTAGACCAGGTTCATTGGCATATCCTAGGGATAAGCATTGACCTCCAATATATAAATCTCCTGGCACATCCACTGGGCATAGATGCAATTCGGAATCCAAGACATAATACTGGGCATTGGGAATAGGCTTGCCATAAGGAATGCTCATGGCATTGGTTGGAATTTGCTCGATTTTATAGAAATTGGACCAAATCGTGGCTTCTGTGGCACCGCCTAGGCTGATGCAATTGGCATTGGGAAAGCATTCTCGAATTTGGCCAGGTAGTCCAATCGGAATCCAATCACCACTCAGCAAAACCAGCCGAAGCTTTTGGCCTGGATTTTGGTTTTGTGTCTGGATTAAGGGCATGAGCTGTTGAAGAGCGGCTGGTGCTGAATCCCAAATCGTGATAGATTTTTGGGTGACAAGTTGCGCAAGTTGCAAAGGGTCGCGTTCTGTGGGGCTTGGAATGTATAGGGTCGCTCCTGCTGCTAAAATGCCAAAGATGTCGTATACGGAAAGATCAAAAGAAACCGAAGTCACAAAAAGTAAGCAATCATTGGATCCTACGCCAAAGCAATGGTTCACCCAATGGATCACATTTACTACAGGGCGATGCTGTACCATGACACCTTTGGGGCGGCCTGTTGACCCGGATGTAAAGATAATATACGCGAGTTGGCCTGGATCAAAAGCAAGATTGGGGTTTTTTAGGCTGCATAAAGATAAAGCTTGCTGCGTGATGATCTGGCAATCGCCTAAATCTGGCTTTGGCTCGGTAGCGCAGTTGCCTTGCATAGAGTTGGATTGAGCCGCTATCTTAGACAATGCGCTGTTGTCTGATTCATCTAAGACAATGAGATGCCGAATGGCTACGCCTTGGGCAATAACTTGGATTTTGGGCAATTGGTTATGCAGGGTAATCAATGTCGAAATGCGCAAATGTTTAAGTATCAATATAATGCGATCTTGTGGATATGCAATATCCAAAGGTACATACGCTGCGCCTGCCTTGAGGATTCCCAAAAGTGCGGCAATCATTTCAAAGCCGCGGTCCAAGTAAACAGCCACGAGTTGGCCTGGTTGTGGATGAAGGCTAAGGAGTGCATGAGCAATGCGATTGGCAGATTCATTGAGTTGCTGGTATGTCCATTGCCTAGCATCTTGGCATAGTGCAATATAATTTGGATTTTGCTCTGCCTGGCGTTCAAAGGCATGATGAATGCAGCCAGATGGCATTGGCGTTGTGGTTTGGTTCCAATTTTCCAGTGTTTGCGCTTCTGAAGCAAGGAGCATGCGTAAATTCAAAATTTTTTGGCCAGGTTCCTGGGTCATGGAGTCTAGGATAGCTTGAAAATGCTCGCATAAACGTTCTATGGTGGCTGTGTCAAAAATATCTGAATTGTATTCCAGGCTTCCAATGAAGCCATCTGGGGTCTTTCGCAGGCTCATCAGGATGTCAAATCTGCTGGTTCCGGGATCAATGGAATACGGCTGAACATCCAGATTCGCAAAGTTTGGAATTGGTGGTAATTCAGGCAAGACCACAAACAAAACCTGGATCAATGGCATCTGGCTCACATCTCTTGGAAGATTGAAAGATTCCACCAAAAGCTCAAATGGAATATGCCGATGGCTATACGCTGCAAGGACTGTTTGCCGGATTCGGGCAATAAATTCCAAAACACTGGGATTTCCTTGGCATTGGCATCGTAGGACCAAGGTATTGACAAAACAGCCAATCACTGGATCAAGGCTAGGCAATTCTCGTGTGTCTGTGGGAGTGCCAATCAAGAAATCTTCCTGGCCAGTGTAACGATGCAATAAACCTGCAAACCCAGCAAGCATGGTCATAAAAAGAGTTGCATTTGCCTGGCGGCTGAGTTCTTCCAATTTTATAGCAATTGCTTTGGATATCTTAAATGAACAGCGATTACCTCGAAATTCATAGACTTTTGGCCTGCGATGATCCAATGGCATGGTTAATGTAGTGGGTGCATCTTGCAATGCCTGTTTCCAATATTGTAATTCTTGGTGCAGAAAATCGCCAGTTAACCATTCACGTTGCCATACGCAAAAATCCTGGTATTCCACAGGCAACGGTTGCAGCACAGGTGTTTGGTGTAAACAATGGGCATTATATAAGGTAGCCCACTCAACCATGAATCTGTCCCATGATCCATCCATGATCAAGTGATGGGTGGTGCACAAAAGCCAATGATCTTGAGGCCCAACACACAGCAAAATAATCCTGAATAAAAATTCGTTTTCTAAATCAAAGCCATGGCTTGCTTGCTGCTGCAGCCATTGTTTGATTTGATCCTCTTGGGTAAGATGTAGATTTTGGATTGCGTTAATCTTCTGAATGTTACATGCTTGAGGTTCATGGATGATCTGCGCTGGTTGCGATTCTTTGAGTGCCAATGTGGTACGCAGCATAGCATGTCGTGTAATCATAGCATCCAGGCTAAGTTGCAGTGCATTTTCATCCAGGGTACCCATGATATGGAAAGCTCGATTCATGTTATACGCAGGATTTCCGCGTTGGAATTGGTGCAGGAACCACAGTCTTTGTTGGGCAAAGGAAAGTGGATATTGGGTCCTGTCTTTTTGATGAATCAAAGCTGGCAACTGGGTCAAAGGTGCTTTTTTTTGTTGCAAAAATTCAGCACACGCATGAATGGTGGGATGCGCGAAAAAATCCTGAATCGTACATTCTACACCCAAAGTATGTCGAATATGGCTTAAAACCTGGGCAATGAGCAGGGAATGTCCACCTAAGTCAAAGAAATTTTCATGGATTCCAATGTTGGCTTTATGCAAAACTTGTGCCCAGATATTGGCAATCAATTCTTGAAGTTGATTTTGTGGTCCTTGAATGGATTTGGGCAACGATGCTGAAGCATTGGCTTCTGGAATAGGCAATGCAGCTTTATCAATTTTGCCGCCTGGCAAATGTGGCATTGCTTGGACTTGCACAAAGTCACTGGGGATCATATACTCTGGTAAACGTTGGCGTACAAATTGGCGCAGGTCAAGGAGCGATTCTTGTGTCTGTGAGGTGAAATAAGCGACTAATTTGGGGCTGTCTTGAGGATGCATAACAACTACGGCTTCCTGGATTCCAGGATATGCACGCAGAATTTCCTCAATCTCCATTGGGTCAATGCGGATTCCACGAATTTTGATTTGCCGATCTTTACGGCCTAGAAATTGGAAATGCCCGATGGCCATGTCTCTTGCCCAATCACAGGTCCGATAAACCGGCTCTGTCAGGCCAGGGACAAATGGGTTTTGGATAAAAATCGCCTGATTTAAATCTGGCCTGCCTATGTATCCCATGGAAAGATATGGGCTGCGGATGTACATCTCGCCTGGTAAACCTGGGGCACAGATTTGGCCTTGGGAATCAAGCAGGATGGCCCGAACTCCTGGCATGGGTTTGCCAATTGGGGTATAGCCAAGATGCGCATCTTCGGGTTGAACAAGATGGGCAAATTTGACCAAGTTGGTTTCTGTGGCTCCATAAAGATTCACGATTTTTGCATGGCTGCCCATTTTTTCATACCATAGTTGCACATCGCTGGGTGATACGATTTCTCCAGCCATGAGGCAATATCTGAGGTTTGGAAAACGATGGCCGTGTGCATAATGCAGTAGGCTGGACCAAAGCGATGGAACGCAGTGCAGGATCGTGATTTCTTTGTGTTCTAGCCAATCTGCCAGGGCTTCGATGTCCCAGGTCAGTTGGGGGTTTTCTGGAATCACAATGGTTCCCTGGGTGCATAGGGGGATTAAAACGTCGCGCAATAGAACATCTACATGAGGCATAGTCAATTGGGCCACGCGAGAGCCTAGATCAAGGTTTAGTCCTTGGATTTCCCATCGGAGGAAATGGGATAAGCCAAGCATTTGTCCCACAATGGCTTTTGGGTCTGCTGTGGTTCCTGAAGTGAAATACAGATAACATGGCCGAATGGCTTGGTCTGTGGAAATGTTTTCTGCTTCAGGAATCGTGGCTGTGGAAAGGGTTGTCCATAAACATTCGCTTGCATCTGTGATCACAACATCGGGTTTTGCCACTTGAAGCATTTGCTGAATTTTCATTTCTGGGAAATCTGTGTTCAATGGCATAAAAACCCTGCCAGCTTTGAGGCAGGCTAAAAGGCCAAGCACAAGCAATCGCTTATCTTGCACAAGCAAGGCTGCGATTTTGCTGTTGGTCGCATGCTGGAATAAATATCGCGCCAATTGGTTACTTTGGCGATCTAGGTCTTGGTAGGTCATGGCGGCAGAACCGTATTCCAACCCTACTTTGTCTGGACAATTGTGCATGGCTGTTGCAAGCCAATCCAGCATGGTCGGGCCTGTTAGTTGAAGTTGTGGATTAGAATGGAATTGCCAGTTTTGCAAATCTTTGGGCAATGGCTCGCAAAAATGGGCGATCTGACTTGCTAGCTCTTCTTCAGTTTGCAAAGGAATAGCGCCTAGCTTCATATCAGCATCTTGGGCAACAGCCGTAAACAAAACTTGGAGTTGATGCAAAAAGCGTTGAATGGTATCAGGATGAAATAAGTGCTTGGCATACACAATCTCCAGGCAAATAGTTCCATCTTGCACACGAGAATATAGGGTGAGGTCAAATTTAGACCAATTTTCTGGGATTGGTATGGAAATAAAGTCTAAATCCGGAATTTTGATAGCGATTTCATCCAGGCCAATATGGTTGAACATGACCTGAAAAATCGGTGTTTTTGCCATGACCCGCTGTGGTTCTAAAATCGCCACAAGTCTTTCAAAGGGAATATCTGCATTTGAGTAAGCATCTAAAGCGGTTTGGCGAATTCGGGCTAAAAATTCTCCAAAGCTAGGGTTTCCTGCTGCATTGCATCGAATGGCCAAGGTATTGACAAAAAACCCAATGAGATTCTGGGTCTCAGGCAGATTCCGGCCTGAGATTGGGGTCCCAATGATGAGGTCGTCTGCATCTTGATACCGATGTAGTAGAGTGGCAAAGCCTGCCAGCAAAGTCATAAACAAAGTGGCATGGTGATTGCGGCTCAAGGTCATCAAATCCTGCGATAGTTTTTTGGGTAAAGTCATGCTTAGACGGTTGCCTTCAAACTCTTGCAGAATAGGCCTCTCATAGTCCAACGGCAAAGACACTTGAGGAAGTGGTGCAGCCAACTGTTTTTTCCAATACTCAATCTGGCCATCCCAGGCTTTGTTTTCCCAAACCTGTGTTTGCCAATGGGCAAAATCCGCATATTGAATGGGCAATGGAGGCAATTGCAGAGGTACATCAGCTTGCAGGCTTTGGTAAATGGCAGCGACCTCGCGGGTGAAGATCTGCAATGACCAGCCATCACAGATGCTATGATGCAAGGTGATGACGAGGATATGGCTTTCTGGAGCGCATTGCAAGAGCCGAAGTCGGAACAGTGGCCCTTGGGCAAGGTCAAAGGGGGCGCTTGTTTCCTCATGGATCAATTGCTGGATTTTTTCCTCGACTGCTTCTGGGGCAAAAGCTTGCAAATTTGTTCTTGAGAGGACTACTGTACTATCTGGATCAATGCGTGCAATTCGTTTTTCAGAGATTTCTACAATGACTTGGCGTAGAATTTCGTGGCGTTGTTGCAAGATTTGGAATGCTTTTTCCAAAAGCTTTGGGTCTAGCTTGCCCTGAATGCGTAGGGCACCTACAATATGATACGCAGGGCTTTTTTTATCCAATTGGTGCAAAAACCAAAGTCGTTCTTGTCCAAAAGATAGAGGCAAGGCATCTCGATTTTGAAGTGGCATTGGCTTGGGCCATGAATGCCTTTGTTTTTCCAATGCTTTGGATAAACTGGCAATGTTGGGGCATTCAAAGAGCCAGCGCAGTGGAATATCCTGATCCAATCCTTTGCGCAGTTCTAAAAGAAATTGGGTAGCCAGCAGCGAATGGCCGCCGGCATTGAAAAAATCTTCTTCCAGGCTTTTTGGTGGCTTGCCTAGCACAGATTCCCACACAACAGCCATCCATTCTTCCAAAGGATTTGTTGTCTGGATTGTGGCAATGGTTGGTGGGGCCGTTATGCTGCTGTCTTCTGGCTTAGGCAATGCTTTATAATCACATTTTCCATGCTGAGTTAAAGGAATTTGTGAGATTGGAATAAAAATTTTAGGAATCATGTATTCAGGCAGCTTGGTCTGTAGAAATGCGGAAAATCCCAGTAATTCAATATTTTCGTGGGCAGCATGCTCTTTGAGCACCACATACGTGGCTAATCGTTTATCTTGTGTTTTAGGATCTGTGAATGCGATCACAACACTGTCTTGAACTGCAGGATGACGATTTAGGGCATGTCTGATTTCGCCTAATTCAATTCTAAAACCCCGGATTTTGACTTGATGATCGGATCTGCCTAAGTACTCTAATTCGCCTGCAGGGAAGATATATCGGCCAATATCTCCGGATTTGTACAAGCGATCTCCTGGAATATCGCTGTATGGATTGGGCAAAAACTTCGCGCTGGCAAGGTCAGGGGAATGAAGATAGCCTGTGCTCAAACCTGGGCCAGATACATACAATTCGCCAACAACACCAACAGGCACTGGATTCAGGTTTTGATCCAACAGATATAGGCCTAAATCTGGCAATGGTTTTCCAATTAGGCTGGGCTGGCCAATGTCCTGCTCGCTGAGGATGCGATAGGTGACAT
>JAKLHB010000013.1:352-26816 GCA_022710345.1 Planctomycetota bacterium | reverse complement strand
TTAGGCACGCTGGATCAGCCTTGGCAAACTTCGGAAAAGGCATTGTACCAGCAAGCGTTATCGTTGTTTAACCAAAAAAAATGGGATGCCGCATGCAATATTTTTCTCAAATTGGAAGAAGCTCATTCAAAATCACCTTCTTTACTGTATAATCTGGCGTGTTGTATGGCATGGAAAGATGACTTAAAACAAGCAATGGAGTATTTGGAACGTGCAGTAGCCATGGGATGGTGCAATTATATTCATACCCTGCAAGACCCAGATATTCAAAAACTCCGCAATTTGCCGGGTTTTGAAAGTTTATTGCGCAAAATGCAGGCAATGGAAGCCCGCTATAATGTTGACTCCAATGGTTTTAGAAATGCATATAGTTGGACAAATTTTGGTGCAATGGCTCGATCTGGAGAAGGATCACGCTACTTGCTTTGCACCATGCTGGGCTTTACGAGTGGCAGAGGGAATTCTTTGGACGAAGTCCGGTCCTATTTGCGCAGGTCAAAGGCAGCGGATGGCACCCAACCTTCTGGCACGATTTATTATATGCTCAATGATGATATTCGATCAAAGACACGGCAATATGCGTTCAAATCTGCGGTAGATGTGCTGCAGAATTTAGGAATTCATGCCCAAATCGAAACAGGCATTCTGCCTCAAAGCAAGAGCAATGTCATGGGCGTGATGGCTGGCACGTCGAATTTCGCATGGCTAGAATCCAAAAGCATGATTCTCCCAGGTGCATTGTGCGAGCATTTCACCAGTTTAGGCGGAGCGCTCAAGCAGGATAGCTCTCAAACACCTATCACCACGTGGTTGAGGTACGGGGCTGCTGGTACAAGTGGCACTGTGGTGGAACCTTATGCAATCGCTGCGAAATTTCCCAATGCATTTTTGCATGTTCATTATGCCAGAGGATGCACCTTGGCAGAATCTTTTTACCAATCTATACAAAATCCAATGCAATTGATCATTTTAGGGGATCCTATGACAAGGCCATGGGCGAAAATCCCTGTGGTAGAAGTAGATGGGCTGATTCCCAACCAAACCTACAAAGGAAAGATTCAGTTTCAAGCCAAAGTGAGCGCTATGGAATCGCGTCCCATTCATCATTATGAGCTATTTGTCGCAGGCCGCCGATATGCTGCTTGCTTCCCAGGTGAAAAATTTGATCTTGAAACATCATATCTTCCTGATGGAAAATATTTGGTAAAATTAGTGGCTGTTGTCAATGACCCTGTCCAGACCAATGGCCAATTGATTGTCCCCATTTACCTGCAAAATCATGGCCAAGAAATTCAAATTCTTGCATGTCCTACGACTATTTGTTATAATGAAATGTTAAATTTAGAAATCGCAATGCGGGATGCAACAGAAATCTTAGTGCTCCATAATGCTCGACGTTTGGCAAGTGTATCCGGCCCTGTTGCAAAAGTGCAGATTCCTGGGAAAACACTGGGGCTTGGTAAAATTACCTTAGAAATTTTGGGAATCACGGCTGCCCAAAGTAGTGCAATTGCCCAAATTTCTGTGGAAATTTTGCCACCGCCTGTTCTGGCTGCCTCGTCAGCCCGAATCTATGGCAAGCCAATCCCTGGCCTTTTATTGACTTTTGAAGGCCAGCAAAAGATTATTCAAAGTACCTTGGCAAAAAATTGGCTTTTGGAAAGCGGAGTTCAATCTGAGCAATCTTTTGTATTGCAGGGATACTTTGATGTTCCGTCAAAGACCATAGCTCAATTTCAATTAAGAGGAATTGGAGCAATCCAGCTTATATGCGACAGCACCACAGTCTTGGACATAGAAAAAAGTGAAGGCTGGCAGTATATCCCGCTTTTTTTAGACCGTGGCTCTCATTCTTTTACAATCAAAGCTAAAGTATTTGGACCAGAATTAGATATTCGATTTGGGAGTGTTGGTACCGCGAGTTTAGATCAATCTCTTTTTTATCATTTTGAGCCGTAAACTTGATATTGACTGTGCTTGCTCAGTGAGGTTGTTTATGGAAAATCCATGCTTTTTAGTCAATCGTTTTTCTCCTGGAAATCCTAAGCCTATTTTTTTTGCTGGTCGAAGGCTGGAATTGAATGAATATTTTGTGCTTTTACAAGATTTTTTACGGGATTTCAAAACAGGCTATTCAAAGCATATCTATATTGTAAAAGCTAAATATGGTATTGGGAAGACCACATTTTTATTGCGTTGGAAAAAACAGATTCAAGATGAAGTTGCTGAATTTATTCCTATCTACCTAGCAGCCAATGATTTTCAAGGTAATTTAGCAGCCTTCTATCGTTTATTTTTTCATGAGTTGGAACTCATGTTTCATAATTCTCCGACTCATCGAGAAAAATTACTGGCATTTTTGAGCAAAAAAAACTGGCAGCACATTGCACTGAAAATTTCTCCAAGCTTAGTTCCAGCAGCCTACAAACTGATCACAGTAGATGGAAAGCTACAATCATCTCGAACTTTTTTTGAAGTTTTTCGTGATTTATATAAAGGCCCTGAGGCACTCAAAGAAATGTTTGTGTTTTGGAATTGGCTTTTGCAAGAAGCAGGCTTGTTTTTAGTCCTGATTGTAGATCATCTTGAAACCTTAAAAGTTCATCCAGAATTTTTAGAGCTACTTCTGAGCAATTTTCAAGAACTTGAAAAATATCGAAGGCGCTTTTTAATTTTTTTAAGCATTGAAAGTGCGGAATTGGACATGATTGCTTCTGGTTTTTCTCTCTATTCTGGGCCACAGTTGCCCTATATTTTCCAAAGAATCAGCAGCATTTCCATTCGAGACGAAAAGCGCGTTCCTTATTTGATGGAAAGTATTTTTCATCGCCTGGTATTCTATGACAAGCTGATGATTTTGCATTTAGCCAATGAATTTGCAGGCACTCAAGTCTTGCAACAATTTTCTAAGCCATGTCCAGAATGCAATTTTACCTGCCAAGTCCTCACTGTCCCAGATGGCGGCATCGTTGCGTGCATTCAGCAATGGAGCAATGAGCTCATTAAACAATTAGGACAAAGTAAAGGAATTACTGAGCATACATCAGAGGTAAATTATAAAGCTTGCCAGCAAGTATCGCATGAAATCCTCCAAGCCAAAGAAGCGCCCGAGGCCATCCGCATGTTTCGCCAATTGCTCATCAACATAGATAGCTTTTTACAGCAAACAAATCAAATGACCTGGATTCTGGTGTTGCAAAATCTGGAAAGAGTCATTGCAGCACCGTTGGGGTTCTCGACAGATAAGAGCAAAACAGGGGAAAGCATGCTCTCTAAAACCTCGACTTTAACCCCATCTCCACCATTTTTATTGTTCTATCAACACCTGGAACAACTTTCTCAACATCTGCAAAAAATTTGCTGGATTTTATTACTCAAACTTTCTGACCAAGAATGGATCATGGACAGCTCGAGCAAGGCAGCCTTAACCCTGAATAGTATGCAAAAAGAATTAAAACCTTTGGCCCAAAGCGATGCTTTTCAATTATTGCAAGAAATTGCTGGAAGGTCTGGGGTCTTGATTTCAAATGAAGTTTTGGAGGATATCTACCAACGATTAGGTGGACATCCATTTGATTTACATTGTGTAGGCTCTCATGTCATAGCCACTATTCCACAAAATATTTCTGCTGCGGATTTAGCACTCATTCAGGATGCATTGCTACAAAAGTTTGACCCTCAAAAGCAACTTACCTCGAATCGCCTTCATCGGGGAATAGATGGCCGAACACGAATTTTGCTCAGCCCTGAACTTTATCAGAATATAGCGATCCATTCTCCAGAAGAGCTCTATGAAAAGATGCTCTTGCGTGTGAGGAATAAATTAGCGCAAAATATTCTTGAAATTCTTTGTGATCAACTGGGTTCGATCACTGTCAAGGAAATACTAGAGCTTTTGCAAAAAAAAGACTCAGCCATCACTGCAGATCGCCTTTTAAGTGAACTTCAGCAGCTCCATCTTGGTCAATGGATTAACCTTGTTGAAGAAAATGTCGAAATTCTGCATCCATATTTACGCAAATTTTTGCTCCGGATGTTCAAAAAAAATGATGAAACATCTCAGATGAAATCCATGAAAACTGCGGCACGCGGAGGATTCCAGCGTAACCTTCCTTTGGTCCCTTCGACTCGAAGAGTGATGGCTACCTCTCCCACTTCATCGGCTCCAGAAGAAAACGTTAGCATTGTGGAGCGAGAATTAGCCATCCTAAAGGAAAACAAGTTTCCCTCCAGTAAAACATTAGAGAGTCTATCTAAATATTTTGGCCTTAAAGAAAATGCTGCTGCTTTTAAGACAACCACAGAGTACTTATATACCATTGCTGCCTATTTGAAGCATCACTTAAAACTAAACTTAGATATTCCCCAACTTTTTTCTATCTTAAAAAATTATCTCACAGCTTCTGGCGAAAATAAACCTTTTCCTAATTTAAAAATAGCTGTGCAGCAGACTTTGACTGATGCAGAAGGGATTTCGAGCCATCAACATGATTCTGCAACATTGGCCAGAGTATATTGGATGCAATATTATCTCACTCGAGATTCCAAAGATTGGGATGCAGCTTTAGAGCACTGTTATGAATGCTTTGCCCATTTACCATTGCCTCCTGAATTGCCAAATTTCTTAGTATTTATGGAAGAGCTTTTAAGCTCGATCGGCACAACAGAACAAAAAGAAAACGTGCAAAATTGGCAAGAGATTTTGCAATGGACTCATAAACTCATGATGATTCCCATTGAATTGCCTGAGATTCCAAGAGAATTTTTGCCTGTTCAAATGCCAAAATACTTTTATCCGTATTTATTAAAATATTTTGGGAAATTGGTACAAAACCCGATTTTATTTAATAATTTATTTTGCTGGATTCAATGCTATTGTCCTTGGATTCCAGAAAATGGACTTTTGGAAAATCTCATCCAACAATGGTCCTTGGATTCGCGTTTAGCATTGCAAAAATTAGGGCTTAGACTGCTTTTACTTGCAGTGCCTTATATTAACGAAACCATGCAATCTCAAACATTGCAAGATATTGAAGAAGCCATTGGACAGCATACTGATTTGACAATTCGTCGCTCCTTGCTCAACCAGCTTGCTGATTGCCACATTCTCTATGCAGCCGATGATCTTGTGTCCTTCTTTTATGGTCTTCTCAAAAATGACGATGAACCTACAATTCAGCAAGAACTCTGCCGCCTCCTAGTCAAACTATATAAATTTTGCAGCCCTGAATTTCAACCAGAGATCATTTCAGTTTTGGAAGAATACTTTGATGCGCACCTTGCAAATGATTCAGGGATTTCACAAAATCATTGGTGCGAATATGTGGTAAGCCTCATGGTACTTACAGAAAAAAATAACGAATTAATAGAGAAATGGACAAACCGTTTATTGCAATTCATGCAAGAAGAGCATCAACAGGGTATTCCAAGCGCAGAAATTTTAGCTCGAATGCACTACAATTTGTCACCTGCCCAACAAAATACATATATGACCATGATTGCCGCTTGGTTCAAAAAAAACCAGACCAGTTATAAACAATTTGTGCTTCGCTATCTCTATTTTTTATATCCAAATGGAATGGACGAACAATCATTAGATACCATACACCCCAATATTTTTGTGGATTCTTCAGTGGTGGCAAGAGCATGGTTTTTACGCCTAGATCTTCGCATTCGAGAGCAAGTCTGGGATAATTGGTGCAGCCTGCTGGAATTTGGTTGGTTTCCTAGACAAAGCTCAGCATATCAAGCCCAGCTTTTCTCAGGCCTCATGAACCTTGTCCATGCTGTGCCGCCCGATCACTACGAACGATTGACAAAATGCATTTTGTATATCTTGCAAAACCAAGATCCCTCTTGGTGCACTGCTTGTTCAGATCTGGCCTTCATATTGCCCTATCTAAATGAAAAAGATCGAACCATGATTCAGCACCATGCTTGGGATTGGCTCCTCCACAATCCCAATTTAACAGTATTGCCATTGCTCATGCAGGTTTGTATGGGATATGTGAGCCACGATTCATCTGCACTTTCTTGTTGGGAATTGATTCGCAATGCAATGAACATCCATCCTGACCTTTTATTATCACAAGCATTGCTTTATTTTGCGAGTATCCATACCAATTTGCCAGAGGTTTTGCTCAAAGAATTGCAAAAAGATGCTGTGCATTATCTCCAATTCCCAGCTTATGCTGAACCTGCGGCTGCATTTTTACTTCGCGTTTGGAAAGAAATTCCAGGATGTGATCAACTCGCATATCGCTATCAATTCTATGGGCATAGTTCATCTTTAAGTTTTGCTTTGTATGAACTTTTTCCCACGCTTTTGGTAAAAACACCATCCATAGCTGTTAATTACCAAAAAATATGCAAACGCAATCCATTGAATATAGCATTTCAAATCGCCAAATTTCATTACCATGCAGGAAATTTCGAGCGAGGCCAAGAACTTTTGGATTGGGTCATTCAAAATGGCACACGTACGATGCAATTTCAAGCCTTGGAACAAGAATATAGGTGGCAGGTTATCCACCAACGCACTTCAGAAGCCAATGCCACATTGGAGAAAATCCAAAAAATGTTTTTTGCAGAGAAAACAGCATTTTTGCTATAACTAACATTTTTGCCTACGCATCATCATGACTCTCTGGCTACGGAATTTTGGTTATGCGCAGGCATTAAAGTACGCGAAGGATATTTATTATGCACCTAAAAATCTGCACCTTGGCTTTAATTGCATCTTACCATGTCATAAACGAGTGCCAGAAAATTCTGATTTTAACGGATTTTGAGAAGCTCCCAAAAATCTTATAATTAGCGAAATTCACTAGAAATGGGAAATTCGATATGAAGATCATAGCCATCATTAGCAAAGATTTGAAAAAAGCAAGTACGCAATTTCGGTTGACGCAATACTTAGATTACCTCAAGGGAAAAGGCATTACTGTAGAATTTATTTACCGGAATAGCATCACAAGCCAAGACATTGAGAAAGTAAAAAATGCAGACCTGCTCTTTAATCAAAAATGCTTAATTCAAGGTCTCACAAGCCGCAAATTATGGAAAGCGGCTCGTAAAGTGATGTTTGATTTTGACGATGCAATTTACACAAGGCCAGGAAAGCCTGCATTTTTTTTAACACGCTGGAGACAGCAAGCTAGAATCAAAGCCTGGATTCAACAATCGCATTGGGTAACAGTCTCCAATGAACGATTAGCAAGCTACGCATGCCAATTTTCAGATCGAGTGGAAATTATTCCCATGTCCTTGGATTTAAGCCATTGGCATCCAATTCCAAAGCAAGACCATGCTCTGACCATTGGCTGGACAGGATCGCCGGTGAACGCACCTTTAGTTGCACGACTTGACCCCATCTTGAAGGAAATTCAACACAAATATCCCCAAGTTCAAGTCGCCATTTCCTGTGGAATTCGTCCCAATCTCACTTGCCCATTCCAGTATGTTCCTTATCAACCCGGCAAGGAACCTGATTTTGTGCAACAGTTGGACATTGGCCTATTGCCTTTGGATTCAGATGAGCATTCCCAAGGCAAAACCCCAATCAAAGCCTTGCAATATCTGTCCTGCGGCATTCCTGTGGTTGGCAATGTGCTTGGTGCTACTGCTGAAGTTTTATGCGAGCAAAACAGTATTGCTGTGCATGACTCCCAACAATGGATCCAAGCCCTCAGCCATTTGATCGAACATCCCTCTTTGATTCAATCTATGGGCGCTGCTGGTCGCGCCTTTGTGGAAAAACATCACAATTTTACACACGTTGCCGAACAACTCTACCAAGCCATCGAACGCATAGCTCATACCTAAAGCCCATAAATCCACGAGCAAGGAACGCGCGTATGGAATGCAACGCATATTCAGTTTTGAAAAGCAAATTTCTTGAACTTATTCAAAAAGATATCATTTATGTCTGACAAAATATTAGAAAATTTATTAGAAGACATTCATAGCAGGAGATTATTTGTGATTCGATCATTTTACATATATTTTCTTTGTCTATTTTTAGCTCCCCTATTGGCCCAAAGCGTGGCTCCATTTCAAGTGTTGAATGTAGAGCTATGCTTACCTGATCTTCAACTGTACAATAACTTTGAAGGCTGGATCGGGGTTACAGGGGAAATCGCTACTTCTGGAACATGGCATTCTTCTGAGGTAGATATCTCTGGGCAGCTTTTGCCATATAGAAATGAAGTATTATCCCAAACAAACACAACGTTTGCTTTGCCTCCATTTTCAAAAAAACGTTTTTTTATATACCTTTATTTATATTATTACCCTGAAAGAATTAGAGTGATTGTGTCTGGCCAGGACTATGAATCCAAGCAAGACATACAGCTCAATATTTCCTACGAAACAAACATTCAAATTGGATATTTAATACCAGAACAAACTGCTAATTACAGCATTGCATTTATAAAAGATGTCCAAAATGTGGTGTGGTATCGCTGGATGAACTATGAATATCGCATAGGCTATGAAATAGAGCGCACAGGCAGTACGTTAAAAAGAATTGGTATCTCTAGGATGCAAAAATATATGTTGCCTGATCGTTGGATTGGATACCAATTTTTAGATGTCCTTATTTTAAACGAACGAGCAGAGATCAGTGAAGATCGGCGAAAGGCCATAGAGCAATGGCTGTTGCGCGGTGGTATTCTGATGCTATCTCCCCAGGACCCAAGCTGGCTTAGAAATGATCCATGGATTCATAAAATGCTGGGCAAGGCCATTAACCCCAAAACACATTTTTACCAGGATGCTCCAACCGAGATTGTCAAAATTATTCCTAAAGCTGGAAAAATTTTGCAGTGTGACCAGCCTGCTTCTGCAAAAGAAGCTTCGGGGCTAAGCAATTTTATATGGAGCATGGGCTATGGCGGTGGAACGATCATCTATTGTGGAGTGGATGTTGGCAATCCTACATATCAATCCACCGGGCTTTGGGAGCAACATTTGTTCCCTATGATTTTGCAAGGTTTTGTGAGGAGGCACGGATTTATAGGCTATGACTGGCATAATGGAGTTAATTCTAATTTAAATTATACCATTTGTCAAAAGCTCAATCTTTCCAAACGCTATATGCCTAAAATTGGAACCATTTTGTTGCTGCTGGTGATTTATTTATTATGTGTGGGGCCTTTGAATTTTGCTTATTTGCATCGTAAGCAAAAGACCATCCATTTGGTATGGACAATTCCACTCTGCGCAATATTTTTTTCAATCATCATTTTGACTTATGGATATTGGCTAAGAGGGAATCAGTCTGTTGGCCAAAGTGTGCGGATTATCCACAATATGCCTGAAGCAAACACTGCATTTCATCGAGAATACCTTGCTTTTTTATCAGGCGCACATGATCTTTACACGATTGCCTTAAAGCAAAAAGAAGGCGGCTTAGAACCTATTCGCACAAGTGGGTCTTCAAAAATTATATATCAACAAGATCAAAGTTTGACCATCCAGGAGCACAACCTGAATTTATGGGAAATGGGATATTTTGATACATATAGCATGACTCCTGCTTTGCCAATTCAACTGAAATGTAAAGGCAATACATTCCAGATTACCAAAAAAAGTCGTATGGCTTTAGGCAAATTTTTAGTTTTGAAAGACAATACCTGTTTTGTTTTGCCTGGCATGAGCAGCAATGCAACGACTCAGAGCTATCGGCTTGATGATGTGCTTTGGCAGCATTCTACTTCTTTATCGAGTGATTATGATATATTAAAACGTAAATTATGGAGCAATTTAGGAATGCTCGAAAATCAAAAAGAAATCATAGATTTAATCCTGCAGCATATTCAATATGATCCACTCAGCCATACAGTATTGATTCCCATTCTGATGGATCCGGATCATGAGATTCAGGATACAGCAGCAATTGACCCTGATGCGGAATTTACGCATTTTCGTATATTATGTCTAGATTGGAAGGAGGAGTAGCTGTGATCTGTGTCCGCAATCTCACCAAGCAATTTGGAAACTTTTATGCAGTGAACAAAGTGAGTTTTGATGTCGCAGCGGGAGAAATTTTTGGCTTCATCGGCCCCAATGGTGCAGGGAAAACAACGACCATTCGAATGCTTGCGACTTTACTTGAGCCAGATGACGGCACTGCATGGATAGATGGATTATGCATTCGAACCAAGCAACAAGAAGTACGACGAAAGATTGGCTATATGCCTGATTATTTTGGCGTATATGAAGGTGTCACTGTATGGGAATACCTGGATTTCTTTGCTCGTGCTTATCGGATTCCAGTCAAAAGCCGAAATAGAATCATTGAAGACTGCATGGCATTGACAGATTTTAGCAAATTGAGAGAGAAACTCGTTGCGTCCCTTTCTAAAGGTATGGCCCAACGCTTATGCTTAGCCAAAACTTTGCTCCATGATCCTAAAGTTTTGATTTTAGATGAACCAACTTCTGGCCTAGATCCACGAGCAAGGATTGAATTCCGATCCTTGATCAAAGAATTATCCAATATGGGCAAAACGATTTTTATCTCAAGCCATATCTTGACTGAGTTATCCGAGTGTGTTACTTCCATTGGTATTATTGAAAAAGGCGAAATGGTTGTATCAGGAAGCCCACAAGAAATAGCCCGCAAAATGTCCAGTTCTGCTACACTCAGAATTATGATTGGGATACATCAAGGTCGCAGGCTAGCCGAAGCAGCTCAAATCTTAAAAGATTTACCTAAAGTGCAGCATGTTCAAGAAAAGCAACTAGGCTTAGAAATCGAATATCAAGGCCAGGCTGAAGAAGTATATCTTGTACTCAAACCCTTGGTCATGGCTGATATTCCAGTCGTCTCGGTGGAACAGAGCACTCAAAATTTAGAAAATATCTTTATGAACTTGACCAAAGGAGGGCTTGAGGAATGACATTCGAACAACTTGATCACTGGCTGTCACGCTTGGATCATTGGATCAATCCTATATGTTTGCTTGGGCTGCGGAGTACCTTACGCACCACTCGATTTTTCGTATTATTTTTAGTGACCATGCTCCTTTCGTCTGTGATCCTGAGTATTGCTTTGCTAATCACACTTTCAGAACGCTATACTTCTTTGGACAAAGTCGGCAAAGACTTATTTATGACATTTTTCACCATTCAAAGTATTTTAAGCTTGCTGATTTTCCCTGCGTTTACCTGTACTGCAATCATTAGTGAACATGAACGCAAAAGCTATGAACTGCTCATCACCAGTGATCTCAGCCCAGAAGAGATCATACGCGGCAAATTTTGGAGCGGATTTGTCTATTGGTGTTTATTTTCATCTGCCACTGCCCCTTTGGTGATGCTTTCATTTTTATTTGGTGGCATTACCCTGATGCTCATTGGCATCAGCTATTTCTTTTTATTTGCCCTGGCATCCTTAGTGTTATTCATTTCCCTTTGGACATCCGCTTTTTATAAAAGCACCATCAAAGCTATTGTTTTTAGCTATCTCCAGTCTTGGCTCATCGGAGGCTGGTTGATGTTTCCTATGTTTGCGTTTATGTATGATTTCCTTTATGAACGGGAAATAATCACTTTTTTTTCCAATAGTTTTAATTTTAGCCAGGTACTCGCTGTTTTTAGTCCAATTTATATTTTTTTCCTTTTCTTATTGCTTCCATATTTAGGAGCCGTGAACCAACTCAAACCACAGCCTTTGCAGCTTGGCAGCATAAGCATTCGTAGCTATTATATATTCAGCCTTTCCTCCATTACTATGCTGGGTTGCATTTGGTTTAGCTATCTATTATTAGCATCTACTACTTGGACTAAGCCAATCGAAATTTTTTATTTTTTTAGTATGTTCGGGAATATGTGCATTAGTGTTTTGATGACTGTTTGTGCTGTATGGCTTCCCTTGCAGGCTCAGTTACCCAATATTCAAATTCTACAGAGGTATGAGGCTACGTTGGGTGACAAAGTATGGTCGAAATTTTCGCGATATCCTAAATGGTGGTTATATCCAGGAAGTCTCACAGGCGCAGAATTGAATACCATGCTTAGTTTTTGTTTGTTTTTTATGATACTCATTTCTATTGTAGTTTTTTTAGATTCCTTCTATGCTCCTGGCCGTTGGAGCAGTGAGTTTAATGCTCCTAATCTTTTTTGGCCCTTTCCACTGATTTCATGGTCGTATATTTTTTGCATCAGCATGGCCAGTGCTTTTTTCAATCTTCGATATGGAAGAAAAGCCGCACTCTTCATTATGGTTGGCTATATTTTAGTGAGCGTAGTTTTTATCAGCTTAGTAGTGCCTTTTTCATACGTTATCAATGGACGTTTTTATGTATCCCTGTTTGACTTCACTTACCTCAGTCCAGTCATCAGCAATTGGGCTGGATTAGCCAATTTGGAGAGGTTAATACAGTATGATCAAACAAATTTGAAAATTTTTGGCGTTATTCCTATATACTATCTGACTATTTTGATTTATTGCAGCGTTGGTTATTATTTTTATATAGAGACAAGAAAACTGCATCAGAAGATGATGGAAAAAGCGTTGCAAAAAGAAAAGCAATTGCAAAATAGCAGTCCAGAATCCCTCGCTACCCAAGCAGCCAAGATGGCCCAGCTTCAGCAATCAGCGACAGCTCAGCAAACAGGGACAACTCAACAATCAGCCACAGCTCAACAACCAGGGACTAATCAAGACCAGGAGGTTTCATAGGACGTATGGCACAAGGATATGGTAAAATCATTTTATTCGGTGAACATGCAGTGGTATACGGCTATCCTGCTTTAGCGGCTGCCTTGAATCTAGGAATCACTTGCTCTGTTCAAGCCCCCCGATCCAGCGATTTCGTTCTTCATTTTAAGCAGGTCAACATGGTCGTGACAGAGCATGATCCAGGCCCGATTGCAAAAGCACTGAAGTTAGTTGCTCAGGAACTTCCATGCCCAAAAAAATATTGCGACATTGAGCTTAACTCAGAGATTCCCTTTCGTGCAGGGCTTGGAAGCTCAGCGGCTTTTGCCGTAGCATTGATCAAAACACTGCTGGCATGGCATGAAATTCAGTGGAATGCAGAACAAATCAATCAACTGGCATATCAAGTAGAAGCTATTTTCCATGGTACACCTTCTGGAATAGACAATACAGTTGCAACGTATGGTGGACTGTGCTTAGTTGCAGACCCACATAAATACCCAATGCCATCTTATGTAGCTTGCACCCTAGCATTGCCTAAATTTATTGCAGGTTTTCTGCTCCCTCTTGCAGAGCCAATTGGAATTGTCGTGATCCAAACCAACAAAGATCGAGAGACAAAAAAATTAGTGGATCATGTTCGAAGCCTATACAATACAAATCCTGCCTTGTATGAACCTATTTTAGCCGAAATGGGAACTTTTGCTTCCAAAGGCTATGAATTTTTGGTAAATCAGAATTATCGAGCCTTTGGAGATATGCTCAACCAAAACCATACATTGCTCCAACGATTAGAAGTCTCATGTCCTGAATTAGACCAAGCCCACAAAGATGCTTTGGCTGCTGGTGCTTGGGGTGCCAAGCTTACAGGCGCAGGTGGCGGCGGATGCTTGATTGCATTTTGCCCAGGCCATGAAAGCGAACTCATCCAAGAACTCAGCCGCAAAGGCTGGTCATGCTTTATGGCAAGCATAGGCAAGAAACTAACGAATACACCTTAAAACATGAAGAACCACGGATTCACACAGATTAACACAGATAAAATATAAAATTGATTTATCCGTGTTGATCTGTGTCCATCTGTGGTTTCAAGGCAAGAACCCATCTGTGGTTCCAAGGCAAAAAAGAGGATAAAGAATGAAACCAATTTCTCGAATGAAAAAATGGCTCAAGCGCTTGGCATTGATTTTCCTTAGTTTTGCGCTGCTTTTTTTTGTTCTATTTTGTAGCTTGATTGCTAATCCATTTGAAAGTGACTATCCAGATCATCTTTTAACATTGCTTACGCCTGGTTGGGATATGCTGCTGTATGTGCCTGAACCTGGTGTGCTCGAGCAAAAATGTCAAGATTGGCTTTCTTTATCTCAATTGGAGCAGCATCCTCAATGGGCAAAATTTGAAGAAACTCGCGTCTATCAAGTGATCCAAAAAAATTGGCAAGCGTTTGCTAAAGAAAATGAACAACTTCAAAAAGCAATTGGCTACAATTTTCAAGAATTGGGCAACAAATTCTTAGGTAAGGAAGTTCTGGTTGCCATGCTTTCTAACTCACGTCAAAATCCTGAATGGATACTTTTGACTCGAGTTTCATTTTTGGTCAAAGTTGCATACGGGATATTGCTCTATCTTCCTCAAAGCATAGCCAAAAATATTGGGCTGAGCTATGATAGTTCAGAGGGTATTTTCAGCATTTGCCCAAAGGGGCAGCGAAATACTTTCTTTTTTAGCCGCATTCAAGATGTGTTGATCATAAGCTCCCAAGCACGGTGGATCAAAACAATCCGCACATCAGACCACCAAACTATCTTGGACCTCATACCTAGCCTTGGAAAAATGCTTCAGACCAAAGCTGATTTGTTCGGGTATATAGAGCCGGGAGAAATGTTGCAACGCCAGGATGCAGAATTTAATTTTATACGACGTATCTTTTTGCAAATTCAAATTTTACCACAAAAAGCTCAACTTCATTTTCAATGCTTGCTTGACCCTGAAAAAATTCAATGGATTTTTGAAAAAGAGCCTAAGTTACAATCGCATGTCTGGCCGGCTTCTACGGCAGGTTTTGTGCAGATACCTATCTCGTATGACACAGCCTGGAAATATTGCATGTCCCATTTACCCAAGCAAACAATTCGAGAAATCAATCCAATCCTTCAACAAATTCAGCAAAAATGCCAAATTCAAGATATTGGAAAAGATTGGCTGGAGCGCTTTCTGGACCAGCCTATTGCTCTGGCGATTAGCCAAACTGATTTTGCCCAAGAAAATTTGCAGCCTTCAGATCCATATCCAAACATTTCTTTGATCATTCCTAGCAAAGTGCCCAAGCTTATGCCAGAAGTAAAAAAGCTGCTGTATATCATCCAAGAAGCTGTCTTAGAACCATCTCAAAGGGGCAAGGCGGATTTTTTGATGGAAGAGCCTTACGGACAATATACGTTTGTCCGCATTAAATTTCCAGATGTTACGGGCGGCGCTATCCGGCCTGGAATTGGCTTTATCCAAGAGAATCTTCTCCTTACCACACATATTGCTTTTTTGAAAAATTGGGCACAAATAGCACAAACAGCTTCTTATTCAGGACCCACACAAACAGCTCCCTATTCAGGACCCACACATCCCTGGCTCCAAACTTTATTGCATGAAAAACCTTTGGTTTGTTTGTTTTTGAATGGCAAAAAAATAGGGCAATTGTTAGATAATATTCGTCCGCAGTTAGCCCAATCATGGGCATTGCGCTATTATCGTGGCCCAGGTTTCGCAGAACACAAACGCAGGATTGAGTCCGAACTCAATGAAATAGCATTATGCCTCAATATATTTTCCCCGTACCTCTATGGCAAAGGAGATATGCAGCAGCAATATTTGGGCGGCACTTTATTTTTTGAATGCCAGGTAGAGCAATAACTTCTTGTAATAAAAGCAAAGCTCGAAAGATTTAATTCGAGCTTTGGGCGGCACTTTATTTTTTGAATGCCAGGTAGAGCAATAACTTCTTGTAATAAAAGCAAAGCTCGAAAGATTTAATTCGAGCTTTGTTTTTCGAAATACTGCATTGTGTTATGCCCATCAATTTACTTGACAGACTACTTATTGCCCAATGTCGTTCAGATAATATTGCACGCTAACTTAACGGCATTGGGCATAAAATTGCGGCTGAAAATTGTTGTTATGTAATTGTTTGGATTCTAGTTATTCAGAAATCCATAAAGTTTATTTGCTGCTTGCACCATGATGTCTCCAATCACAACAGGGCTTGCTGGTAAATCATCTTGTAGTTTATATTCCCAAAGCAAAGTCCCTTTTTCAGCATCCAAAGCGTACAAATTTGAGATACGGGTTGTTTTATCTCCTTGCTGGACTGGGATGCTTTGGCTGCCAATGTATAAAATTTCTTTATCATTGACCGCTGGGGTACTTTTGAATTTTTCTGGCATTGTCTGCTTCCATTTAATTTGCAAGTCTTGTGCATGAATGGCATAAATAGTTTTTTCTGTGGTAGCGAAATATAAAATTCTATTTTTTAGGAATATAGATGCTTCGCAATACCCTTGGATTTGGGTTTCAGCAAGCTTGGTACCTTGATCCATATCAAAGCTGGCGCATATATCTTTGGCAACTACATACACAATATTTCCAGAGACCGCGACAGAACTGTAAATTGGACGATTGACTTGGATACGACGAAGTATCTTGCCTGTTCGTGCTTCTAAGGAATACAAAAAACCCTCGGTAGTGCCGAATAAGACTTGGTCTCCTGCAATCACAGGTGAGCTTCTGATACCTTTGATTTGAACTTGCCAAATTGGCTGCCATGGTCTTGCAGTAGCCAATGGTAAGCAACAAAATTCTCCATTGGTAGTGGCAAATACGATCAGCCGGAGGTCAGGAACCAATGCAGGGGCAGAGGCAAAAGAGTTGAGTTTTTTGAGTTGATAAGTAGCCAATACAGTAGGCTCATGATCCTGTCTTGTATCAAGTGCATATAATCGCCCACTATTGGCTGCTACATACAAAATTCCTTCTGCATAGCAGGGGGTAAGCCGGAATGTAGTCATTTCTGGAGCACGCCATGACCACAGGAACTGCGGTTTATTAGTGCCACTCACATTTCCAAAGGCCTCAATGCCTTTAGAAGTGGCAACGTATAGAACATTTTCTGCATAGCAAGGAGTTGATTCAACTTTCGATTTGCTAGCAAATTCAATTTCCCAAAGAGCTGCTTTCTCCATGTTGACTATGATCTTGCCATCCAGTGGCAATGGTTCTAATTTTTCTTGATTCGGGCCAATCACGGATTTGGGATTTGTTTGCTCGAGTGAATTGTAAAAATACAAACTTTGATAGCCTTGCATTTGCAACGTCATATGGGCAAACTCGGGATGGCATCGAATCACTTCTTCATTGGATTGAAGCGTGATCGCTGGCTCTTGATCTATCAAAACCTGGACCTTTTTAGGGGATACATTGAGGAATATGGGAAGCCGGATTTGATTACGCTCTGGGATTGCCAAAAATTTTTCGTTTTTCCACAGTCCAAGATAAATGCTGATGGCTTTTCTCCATTCGCCTGCTTTTTCAAAGTTTTGAGCATCTAGCAAGTATTGCTGAAAGTTTTGTAAAGTTTGAGTCTGTTCTTGAACCAATTCATCAATCTTCTGGATTTCTTCCTGCACTTGAGCTTTGATTGGTTCAGAAGGCTCTTTCGTCAAGATTTCGACCAAAATCTTTCTTGCAGTTTGCCATTCTTTTTTCGCAAATTCAGTCTGAGCAGATTGGAGTTTTTCCAGAGCATCTTGGTCAATTTGCTTTTGGCGTGCGTCCAATCCAATGATTTCTGTTGGTTGGGATGGTTTTACTTCAATAGGATTTTCAGGAATAATAGCGATGTTTTCGAGATATTTTTGATACAACCACCAGCCACCGACAGCTAAGGCAAGTAGCAGAAGAAATTTGATAAATGTGGAGAACCAAGCTTTACCTTTTCTGAGCTTGAGTTGTACTATATCCAATTTTTTTGCAATTTCTTTACGTTGAGGGGCTAATCGAATGATTTTCTGGTAAGTTGCCACTAATTCAGGCCAATTTTTATCGCGTTCGTAGATTTTTGCCATTGTTTCATATTCTGTAATTGCCGTTGAGTTATCCCCTAGATCTAAGCAAATGTTAATGTACTGACCATGCAAATATTTATCATGTGGATGAATTTGCAATAATTGCTCCAAAATTTGCCTAGCCTCTTGGTCACTTTTTCTAGTGCGTAGTAGTTGAAATAATTTTTTGCCTTCGTTGAGGAGGTTATAGTCAATGGTTTTGCCATCTATTGCACCTTGGATCACCATATTAAATAAATAAATTCTGCTCTCAATGACTTCATTACTTTCTACGGCCACATCACAGAACCGTTTAAGATACAAAGCTCCTAAAATTTGCTCTTCTGGGTTTTCAGAGCTGAGCCATTGCTGCGAAAGTCCATAGTATAAGTCTTGTAATTTTGCTTTTTGGTCGGTTTGCTCATAGCAATTGGCTAAAAGCTGAACAATTTCAGGAGAAAAAGGATGGCGTTTGTACAAAATTTCGCAATAGTGAACTGCTTTTTTTAACTGGTCTTCTTTGCTAAGGTCTTGTTGTAAATCCAAGATTTGCTTTTGGATATCTTGATCCTTCATCAACTCAATATTTTTTTCTTGAAGCAGCGTGAGAATGATGCGCTTGGAATCAAATTCCTCAGAATAGGCTAAATCCATGATGTCTTGGACGCTACGTTCATTGGCTAAGTGGTAAATATTTTGCATCGGCTCATCTAGGTCAGATGGCACATCTGGAGGAGCAATTTGTATCAGCAATTCGTCCAAATCCGGCAGATTTTTGTCAAGTTCTGCTTTTTCTTGCTTACGCAACTCGACCTCTGCAAGAATGCCTTCTACTTCAAAAAAACGTTGGATTGGAACGAGATCTGGATTGGCATCTGGGTCATGGATGCTCACAAATTCATAGTAGCATTCTTCCCAACTGAAAAATCTGCAAATTTCTTCATAACATATCCGATCTTTTAATGCTTCCAAAACTTTTGGGTCAACAAGCTGCATAAAAGCTTCCTCTTGGTTTTCAGCTTGTTGGATATGGCTAATATCTTCCTCACCGAGTTTTCCGGCATAGTACAAACGCCAAGGCATATTTTTGAACCGGTCTTGAGAAATGGATACTAAGGCTACCCTGTCTCCTTTGAAATATAATCCTGTTTCATAATCCACGTGCCTGAGAAACAGCCAACCATATTGTTGGTTTTGGCTAATTGTTTGAAAAATATAGACCAAGTTCACATTTTCATTGATGTTGCCTTGCAATTTATTGGGTAATTGGTTAAAAAACCCCGATGGATTTGTTGTAGGCATAAGAATTCTCTTTACTTTAAGAAATTGGTTCGATGATCAAAAATCAAAACAGCGAGCACCTGTATTGTGGCAAAATTTTTTCAAAGAATCAATGCAAAAGGTTTGACATTCGTTTTGAATTTTGCAAAAATAGCTTCCATTCTTGGATTGCGTTTATTTTTATTACTTTGTTGACAAGGAAAATTCATTATGGAAGCAAAATCTCGTGGTTCATGGTCATCTAACTTAGGCTTTATATTAGCAGCCGCTGGTTCTGCAGTTGGCCTTGGTAATCTCTGGAAATTTCCATATCTCACTGGGAAATATGGTGGTGCAGCGTTCGTCATCATTTATCTTATTGCGATTGTGGTGGTCGGATTTTCTATCATGCTGGGTGAAATGGCTATAGGCAGATCCGCACAGCTCAACGCCATTGGTGCATACCGCAAATTAGGCGGCCCTAAGTGGTCATGGATTGGTGGGATGGGTGTTTTAGCAGGATTTTTAATCCTTTCTTACTACAGCGTGGTTGGCGGATGGGTTCTCAATTATATCTATTCTTTTGTCACTGGTGGAGTTGAAAAAGACACAGCAGCATATTTCAGTTCCTTTATCTCGAATCCATATCAGCCTATATTTTGGCATTTCATCTTTATGGGATTGAGTGTTGTAGTTGTCATACGTGGTGTTGCAGGCGGCATTGAAAAATGCAACAAAATTATGATGCCTGGCCTATTCCTGCTGCTGCTTGTTGTGATGGTCAGAGCAGTCACTTTGCCAGGAGCGGAAGCTGGCATCCAATATTATCTAAAGCCTGATTTTAGCAAAATCACTGGAGAATCCATCATTGCAGCCTTGGGCCAGGTCTTTTTCTCACTCAGTTTAGGCATGGGCTGTATAATTACGTATGGTAGCTATCTTGCTAAGAAAGCAAACCTCCAAAAAAATGCAATAATTGTCCCCTGTCTCGATACAGGAGCTTCTTTATTGGCTGGTCTAGCGATTTTGCCGGCTGTCTTTGCATTTGGATTTCAACCATCCGCAGGCCCTGGCCTCATGTTCATTACCCTGCCCCAAGTATTTCAGCAGATGCCCTTGGGAGGGCTATTTGGGGTTCTGTTCTTTCTCTTAGTATCTTTTGCGGCCATCACATCTTCGATTTCCTTGCTGGAAGTCATTGCTGCATATTTCATTGATGAACTTCATTGGTCTAGGCCAAAGGCCGTGATTCTGTTAGCCGTTGCTATGTTCCTGCTGGGAATTCCATGCTCTTTGTCTTTTGGTCCAATGAAGGACACACTCATTTTGGGCAAAAACTTTTTTGACTGCCTGGATTATCTATCCTCGAACATTCTTTTGCCATTAGGCGGCCTGTTGATGTGCATTTTTATATGCTATATTTGGACGGTTGAAAAAGCAGCAGTGGAAATTTCCAATGAAGGAACCTTGCGTTTTCCTATGAAAATGGTCTGGAAAATCATGTTATTTACCTTAACTCCTGCGGCTGTTTTAGTGGTATTTTTGAATATGATTGGCGTGATTTAATAGTCTTTCAGCAAATTAGTTAAAGAATCATTCATTGCAAAATAAAAAAGCGCATTGCCCAAGCATTGGTCATGCGCTTTTTTGTTGAAATCACTCTGTTGCAGTGCCTGGCTTAATCAACCCATATCGTTCCATTTTTTTATACAAATTGCTGCGTTGCATATTTAAGACTTCTGCGGTCTTTTTTACATTCCAATTGTTTTCAGCCAATTTTTTTAAAATAAACCATTTTTCTGAGTCACGTTTGAAGTCTTCAAATGTTTGACATTCGAGATCTTCTACTTTGGTAGTGGGTGTGGGGAAATAATTTTTTACCTGAGCAGGCCCAATGGTGTCGGATTCAGATAGAATCACTAAGCGTTCCATGACATTGCGCAATTCTCGAACATTGCCAGGCCAGGGATAACTTTGCAAGACTTGGAGGGCTTCGGGTGAAATTTTTTTAATTTTCCGGCTATATTTTTGAGAAAAAAATACCAAAAAATGGCTTATCAGCTCAGGAATGTCTTCATGCCGATCATGCAACCGTGGTATTTGAATGGGCACTACATTCAGGCGATAGTATAAATCTTCACGAAAAATTCCTTGCTTACAGAGTTCGGGCAGATCTTTATTGGTAGCCGCAATCACGCGTACGTCAATTTGGATGGTTTGGTTTCCACCCACACGCTCCAGTTTATTTTCTTCCAAAACCCGAAGTACTTTGGCTTGAGCCGACAGACTCATGTCTCCGATTTCATCTAAAAAAATAGTGCCATGGTCAGCTTGTTCAAATTTGCCTTTCCTTCGTTCATACGCATGGGTAAAAGCTCCCTTTTCATGGCCAAACAGTTCACTTTCAATGAGATTATCTGGAATAGCAGCACAGTTTACATCCACAAATGGCCCCTCAGCTCGAAGAGAATGTTCGTGAATTGAGCGAGCCACCAGTTCTTTGCCAGTGCCATTCTCACCTGTGATCAACACTCTTGCCTCAGTGGCTGCAACACGCTGGATTGTGCTAAAAATCTGGGTCATAGCAGGGCTCTTGCCCAATAATTTACGATCTTGTGCCACCAAATTTTTTAATACAAGGTTTTGTTGAGTCAATTTTTTACTTTGTTGAGTCAATTTTTTACTTTGAAGAGCGTTTTGGATGGTGATTAAAATTCGTGTTTGGTCCAAAGGTTTTTCTAAAAAATCATACGCTCCTTTTTTCGTAGCCTGGACCGCATGGGCAATATCGGCATTTCCAGAAATCATAATCACCACAATATCAGCAAAACTTTGCTTGATGGCTTCTAATAATTCAAGGCCATCCATGCCCGGCATCTTGATATCCAGAAGTGCCACATCAATGCTTTCAGCATGTTGCTGGAGAACATTCAATGCTTCTCTTCCATCGCAGGCTTTGATCACTTTGTAATCTTCGTAGAGCAAGATCATCTCCAACGAATCTCTGACGGCTAAATCATCATCTACCACTAAGATCGTGCTCATTTGTTTTTATTCCTTGTCTTCTTTGTCTAACCATGCTTTTAATATTTCGCGATCTTCTTTGCTTTTCTGAGATTCAGAAGGGTATTCATCATAAAATTCTAAGAGATGCCGTAATGCTTCACGCTGTGGCTTATGTTTCAAGAATGACAAAAAATTACAACGGATCAGTTCAATCCGTTCCATATCTGTGCGGTAATGCTGCGCTTTGGCCCATATATGCAATTTTTGAATTGTTTGAATTACTTTAGATGGAATGCCACTTGCAACTAGGACCATACATTGATCCAGTTCAGGCTCTTGGGCTAACATCCAGCCTTCTTCCCAGCGATTGGTATGCGCAATTTTAAAACGAAATTTTCCCGATGCTTCCATTTCCTTAAATTGCGCTGCTGTGATTTTTCGATTTGGGCAAAAGATAATGGGTTGTGGCTGAGTTTTGTTAAAATTGGTGATGATTTGGCAAAGTTTCTTCCAGGTATCATCTTCCATTTCGCTCATGGCTTCTAATAATTGCTTCACTCGAATTAGAAATTCTTGAACATTTTTTATTTTTTCAAAATCTTTCCAAGCTTCGGTGAATTGTTCCGCATTTTGGATTGGGATGGTAGTAGTTGCGTCTGTTACTTTTGCCACACTTTCCGCTGGCCTTGGAGGAGCAACTTCAATTGTTTTTTCAGAAGGTGATTCGGAAGTAGCGATCCAATAAATGCCTGGGAGACATAATGGCATGCGATCTCCAGGAATTACGATGCCTGCCTGCTTGATTCCAACGATAATTCCTGGCTTTTGCTCAGGCGCAAGCTTGGGGATTAGCTTATGCTCACGGCTTGCAATACTGGTCGGTTTTTCTCCAACTGCAGGGATATGAAGATGTGGGCGAAAGATTTTAGCATAGCTGCAGAAGTTTTCTAAGTTTCGATAATCCTGTTTTTGCCCTAATGCCTCTAGCCAACGACGTAATGCATTATACACAGGCAAAATAGGTGGCTTAGGTACCTTATCCCCTAGTTGAATATAGAGCAGTAAGTCTTTGACGATCTCAATGTCTTCAAATCTAGGTTGCAACACACTTTCTTTGGCCAATCGCTCTAATTCTTGCAAAAACATGGGTACTGGACCCGCAGAAAAATTACATTTTCCTGGGTAAAAGACACACCAATTGTCATCTTCTGGCCAATAGTATTTGATCATTGGCTTACTGCGAATGATGCTGCCTTTGGCTATTTGGTTAGAAAAATCATAGCCACTCGGTTTTTCGACTTCAGCCAGCAAGAAGCCCAAATTTTCTAAACGTGCTTTGAGTTTTGCATGAATCTCTGGATTCGTGCGTTCAAAATAATACAGTGCATCTGTGATGAACTGTATTCCATTGCTTGAAAATTCTCGTTCTAAAAGCGCATTCTTTTGCCATTCAACAAACGATTCTTGCAAAGGGCTTAGGGTGCTTGTAAACCAAGTTTGCATACTGGGTAAGTCCCAATCTAATTTTTCTAAAATTTCCCTAGCAATGAACTGCAATGCTTGGTTATCTGTGGTAAGCCCACGAATGGCAAGGGTAGCTGCGGCTTTCCTTTCAGAGCCTAAAAGCCCAAATAATTGCCGATATATTTCAGGACCATCTGGATTTGGAAATCCAAGAGATATGACAGGTTCACCTACAATACGCTGCGTTCCCTGATATTCTGTGATATCCCAGTCTATTTGAGTGATATTCCATCTGGGTTGATCAGGAGAAAATACAAATTTCAAAAAGGTGTTGCTATAGGCAATCATCCCACTTCGTGCTTTATTTTGGAAAAAGGCATCTCGAATCAGCTTGGCCCGTAATTGGGTAGCACGTCCTGTAGAACTCGGATTGCCTAGTTCCAATTGATAAAAAATATCCAAAAGCTCTGTTGCATTGTTGGGCAAAATAAAATATTCTAGCACATGTTGCCATTCTTCTGTGAAAATGACTTTTCTCAATTGCTGTTCATTGTGCAAAATTTGCGCGATTAGATTGCATTGTGCATGGCCTGGATCACGCTCTTGCTCTAAATTTTTCTCAAATAGAAAAACATTTTTCAAAAAACTGATAAAATCATTGGTGTCGCCCTCTAAATATTTAGCAAGTTTCATCAAAGCATGATGCCGTGCGATTAGCTTTTCTCGGACTTCTTCAGTCAATTGCATGATCAATCTCCGCATTTGCAAGGTTGGGCAAAAAAGATGCTGACTAGGAATAATCAGCATCCATTTAACGTTATGAACGTTGCAGGCGTTCGCTCAATTCAGTATCAAACTTAAGCCCATCTTGGATTGTTTTTTGTTTTTCCGTAGTAGGCAAAGATGTATTTCTTAGTCTGGAGATGAGACTTTTAAATCTTGCCTCATCTTGCTCCAAAGTCCATTTATCTTGGACAATGAGTTTTTGCCGCTTGATTGCTAATTTACTGACTAATTGCTCTGCAGAAGTACTTAAATCTGAAGCTGTAGAGTCTGTGGAATCAATAGATTTTGTTGGTATTTCGGATTCCCAGGGTAACTCAATATCAGGAGATTCTTTAGGAGCGTAAGAATCCATGGTCTCATCATCAGTCGTAGTTGTTTGAGCTGAAGATTTTTTAAGGCTGCCCGATTCTTCAAAAATTTTTTCTGCTTGATGATTGTCTCGCTCCCAAGTTTTGATTTGTTCATCGAATACTTTTCGTGCTGTTGTATCTTGTTGTTGCCCAATTTCACGGTCTTTCAGCCAGGTTTCATGTTGTTTTTTAAGCAATTCCAAATTTTGCTTGCTCAAGTCTTGATTTTCCTCAGAGATTTGAGCATATTTTTGCTGCATGGTGGTGAGCCGATTGAGCACTTCTTTCCCTGTGAGAGCTAATTTTTGATTTCGTTGCTTCAATTCTTGGTTTTCCTGTTCCAAGCCCTTGGAACGGTTTTCCAGAGCTTGCATCTGCTGTTGCATTCTTTCCTGCTCGGCTTTGTTGTCCATGATCATAGAGCAGCCCATCATGCAGGCAAAGGCTATGATCCAAAGTTTGGTTAGCATAGTTTTAAAATCCTTTTCAAAAATACTCATTCAATTTATTTTTAATTTCCCGAGACTTTATAAACTTCTGTAGCAATCCTATGCCATCCGCGATAACGGTGCACCATCAATTCACGTTGCGTGACATCCAGGTAAAATTCTGTATTCACTTCTACCCCATCATTCACTTGATATGCAGTTAACTGCTTAAAGCCCATAAAGATGCCTATTTTGCATTTTTGCAAAGCACCATTGGATTCATGGAGGCCAATTTTTTTACCAGTTTTTTCCATAAACCAAAATGTGATTTCATCATATCCAAAACAATCTTGTCCAAAAAATTTCTGCATAATTCTAAACGCAGCTTCAGGGTTAGTTTGACAATCTAACACCCTATCTCCTTGCAATTGCCCAACCATGTCAATTGTATCCAGCATTTGCTTTTTAGAACGATCCATACTTTGCAGAGCTCCGCCTACGGGTGATCCAGACCTAGGCTCTTCTGCTGGTTGAGGATTTGCTTTTAATAGCTCATCTAAACGATCAGGTTCAATTCCATCAGAAGGTTCTGTGGAAGTTGATTTCTCAACTATTGAATTATCTTGAACTTGTGTAGAACTACAAGCTAAGATCAATATACTGCATAATATGATCAAAAAAAAGCGCATATTTTTCTCCTTCTTCACAGTGTTGTTGTCTATTTTAGACTTTTGTCTATGCTTTAATTATAGGATTTCCAAAGCGATTTGGCAAATCAATTTCTGTATTTGTATAGAAATGCGGAAAAAAATTTGAGTTGCAAGCAAAATGTTGCTATACTCTTAATGTGTCGTATAAATTTTAATTGCTTCTGACAAGAAGGAGATTTTTTTATGAAAAATTTGATGATTGTGCTGATGTTGGTATGCTGCATGACTCTGATGGCAGAGTGGCAAAAGGTCAACAGCATTAAGTCCGAATATACTATTCAATATCCAAGTGATTGGCAAGTCGCCAATGCTTATTCTAAGGAACCTGGCTGGCTCGAAACCATTTTGGAACAGACAGTCCTTTGGGACAGCACTGGTGCGAGAATTACGATTGATATGTGGAAATGCAATAGCCAACTGCCATTAAGTGAATGGATGGCCATGATGGAAGAATTCATCCAAGTTGAGAAAATGGTAGCAGAAAAAACCATGGCAACTGAACAAAAGGTTCCTGCACTGGCCTATTATTTCAAAAGCAAAGGAATCCAAGCCTACAATTCTCATCAAGTTTTCTTCAAATATGAGGATAAAGTATTCCGCGCAAGTTATTTAGAACGAGATTTTGGTGCAGCATTAGACATTTTCTGGCACATTGTTCGTACCATGGCTTTTGCAGGCGATGCACCTGTCATGGGTGAAT
>JAKLHB010000013.1:0-342 GCA_022710345.1 Planctomycetota bacterium | reverse complement strand
AGCATAAAACTGCAAGCCGTCAATATTCCTGTGGCGGACAAAATGATGATTGCCAATGCAAAGCTGATAACCCATATCCATGCTGTGAAAACGGCGGCGGTGCCAGTGGCAACTGCACCTGGTGGGCATGGGAAAAAGCATGCTGCGTTTGGGGCATTGGCCTACCTTCTCCTTGGAGACATGCCAAGTATTGGGCTGGCGATCTAAGTGCTCACGGATATCGCGTTAGCTCAACTCCTTCGGTCAATACCATTGCATGCCGTAATGTAGGCGATTATGGCCACGTAGCATGGGTGATTGCTGTGAATGGCAGCCAAGTGAAAGTCTCTGAAATGAATTGCT
>JAKLHB010000129.1 GCA_022710345.1 Planctomycetota bacterium | reverse complement strand
ATAAAGCACTTGCATTATGCATTTTTATTGCAAGGATTGTAAAACTTGCTTTCTGTGTTACTACAGAAACCTCTGATAACGTAAAACGTAAAACGTAAAAAATTGTAAAAAGGATAGTGTTATGGATACAAGCTTAGCAATAATAACAATATACGTCATAGTAGAAACAATATTAAAGAAATTGATAGAAAAGCCAAGACAAGAGCAAAAGTTAACGGATATTGAGATAATAACAATAGGCATAAGTGCAAGCCTATTTTTTAATAGCAACCATGGAAAAGCACTATGTTGGTTAAAATTAGCCGGTTATTTCCCAAAGATGTTATGTGCACAAGCTTTAGCCTCTGTCACCGCAACGGATGCGCTGGTTTGGTTTACTCATGCCAGATATCGTATTGAATCCGATTGAGAAGCGCGGTAAGTAATCACCTTTGGTTGTTTGTGTTGCGGCATCCGCTGGCTTGTCTAACACATAGCGTAGCAACCGGAGGAAGCTAACCGTCCACTGTAAAATTAGCTTAATCAAATCCCTGGATTGCCTCTGGCACTAACCTGTAAGCAAGGATAAATGCTTAGAACCTATCTCAGCGATTCTGGTATTTTCGTCTTACAAAAAGCAAGACAAAAATAAATAAAATTTGCTTGGAGCGATTTTTGGATCAATGGCAATAAATACTCAAACATTCGGCACAGATAGAATTGGATGGCGAATATTGGCCTGTGGTCATCTGTTGGCGAAATTCAGTGAAAGCAGGGCCATTCCAGATCGCCTTTAAAGATGCATGTTTTACATTTCCCATTACATTAATCCCATTGTAATCTCTACAACAAGGCACAACATCGCCATTCCATTGTACCACCAAATATTGCCAGGGAAAGGGGCATGGCATGCGAGGAGGATATTGCTGAAACTCACCAAGTCCGACCATTTGCTTGTCACCCCAAGGGAAAAAACCTCGGATGTCCACTGCAATTCCTAGTTTTCTCCATCGTTCTGTAAAAATAGCTGTGTGTTTTTCATTGATATGCAATTTAATCATGCACACGCATATTTGAGTATGAGATTCCATTTGTTGATGAAGGCTGACCAATTTTTCAATGTTATCAACCGCCTTGGAAAAATCAGCATTCTTGCCTCGAATGGCCTGATAGCTTGCTTCATCATAGCCATCAAGTGAGACTATGATTTTGCAAGGATGCTTTTTTAAAATTTTCTCTGCGATCATGGGTGTCAGTTGTGGGGCATTGACCGAAAGCGAGACATTCAACTTTCGACTTGAGGCATATTCAATCATTTTGTCCAGTTCAGGGTGCAAAAGTGATTCCCCAAAATGGTAGAGTTCTATTTCCTTGGAACGGATTGGTTCTGAATAGAGTGCTACCTCATCCATGACTTTTTGATACAACCCCAGGTCCATCAAGCCTTGTTTTCTTGTCATTTTGGAACGTGGGCACATAATGCAGGAATATGGACATTGGTTGGTGGGTTCAATCTGATGTAGATGTGGTTCTTGTGAACGATTGAGTTCCATCCATTGGCTCCATCCTTCCCTAGTTTGTAGGCAAGATGGCAATCGAAGATTTTGAGGATCATATACACTCATTGAATTCCTCGCGGGTTCCTATAAATTTAGATAAGTAAAACTAATATTGGGTTTAGCTGAATAGATAAAAATCAACGTCAACAGTGCTAAATACCAGAGTATCATCAGAATATTCACAATAGGGCAAGGTAAATAGCGGCATAAAAAAGCATACATAGAAAAACTCCTAAGATGCTCTACAACTTTATAAGTTGATAGAAAAAATGGGCAACTGGCATACTAAAAATCACAAAGTGTAATGTCACCAAAATGGAGAGTATGTCTAGAATCTGCTTTATTCCTCTGTTTTGCCAGCATGATGTGCCCGATGTGAGCGTTTGGAATTTGTGGCATATTGCAATACCCAACGCATGATAAATTCCCCAAAAAATATAGCGCATTGAAAATTCATGCCATAAGCCTAGGACAATCATTGCTAACAGGATTGATCCCAAAGGGTTTCTGGTCAGCGATGCAGCCGGCAGATAAACATAATCTCTGCACCAACTGGTCAATGATATATGCCATTTTTGCCAAAATTCGATAATATTGCGAGATAGGAATGGCCAGTCGAAATTTTCTCTGATCCGAAAGCCCATGATCGCGCCAAATCCAATGGCGACATCTGAATATCCGCTGAATTGAAAATATAAATTTAGCCAGTATTCCCAATAACTTAGATAAGCATAAAGCAAGGGCGATGTGTCGGCATAGAGACTTATTTGATGATCGAATCTAGCAATGAGATAATAGCCTACAATAACGATCTTGGCATATCCATACAAAATACGTTCCAGGCCAGAAGCAATATTTTGAGGGTCCCATCTTCTGCGGCCAATGTCGCGTAAAAATTCGGGAAATCTATGAATTGGTCCAACATGTAAGGTTGGAAGGAAAAAAACATAGGCTAAATAATCGCTCAATGTATGAGTTTCCAGCCTGGATTTTAAACTTTCCAGGATATAATGAATTTGCCTCAGAGAATAGTAGGAAATACCGAGTGGCTTCCAGATTGCATCTATATCGTTGGCACTTTTGTACAGAGCAAAAATCAATCCAACGATGCCTATGCTTAGAAATGCAAAAGCAGAACGATGATGCTTTTTGTTGGCACAGTAGAAAACCATGAGTGATGTTGGCGTGAGAATTAGCAAAGAGATTGGCGAGAAGCATGCTAAAAACAAGGCTGTCATCAAGACCAGAGAGCCGCATTGCCATTTGGCAGGTACGATAAAAGCCAAACTGACAGTCATTGCCATATAGCTAAGGTAAACGCAGGAGACAATGTTCATTTTTTGTCCTTTTGTAGCTCGGACAAAAACCACCGGCAGTAATGTTCACGTCCTTTTAGGTTTAGGTGGCCAAAATCTTGATAATACTCTAAGCCCATGCGTTCTGGAAATGCCAGGTATTCTATCTCATAAAGTTCTTTATATTGTTTGCGGAGTGCTTGAATATTTTTTCGTTGTTCAGGGGAAAATTCCGTGTATTCTTGAAATGATGGTACATCCAGCAAAATGAATTTTATCCCGTCTTTACGCAAGTGGTTGAAAAATGCTTGATGCTCTGAAAAAGCAGGTAACTGCCTTATCTTTCGTACTTGAGAAATCCATTTTTGACGCTTTTCCAACGCATTGTCTGTGCTTTGCCGATCCAAAACAAAGAGCTTTCGGTCATCAAATTGTGGATCGTTCCATGAGATACTAGGAAGAGGTTCAAAAAGCAAATGTTTCAAAAAATTATGTAATTTATTTCGAGAATCTTGGTCGGATTTGTCAAACATGTCTTGATGGGATTGGTTGATGGAATCTTGGTCAGTGCAGAATTGAATCAGCGTTGCTTCGCAAAATATGATATCTGGCTTTACTTCGAGGATGGGAGCCCAGAGCGAAGCAAAATCTTCCAACATCCCGGTGGTTTTCACAAATCTGATGAACTTGATTTTGTGGAATCCGTTTCGTTTGGCGAATCTTTCCATATAATGATCGTAAAAAAAAGCATGCGCAGTGCGTGAAGTTCCTAAAACTACTATTTTCTGAACATCATGCTCAAGGTGAGCGAAATTTTGCAATCGTTGGCTGAAAAATGCAGGATTTTCTAAGAATCTATCCGTGCTTGGAGGAAGATACCAAGCAAATATTAATTCCACACCAAACAATAACCCTGTGATGCCCCAGACCCATAATGGAGGAGCCTTAGGGGGCTTTCTTAGGTGATCTTTTGTGTAATGATTTTCCATGCATCCCTCAAACTTTTGATTTGCATCATCTCGAGTGGTGTAAATTGAATATGAAAATTGCTTTCCAAGTCAGTGATAAATTGGAGATAAGAAAGCGAAGTCCATCCTGAAGTGTGGTCGGACTCTGAATCCAAGTTCAACCTTTCCGGCAAAGTCTTGAAACATCGGGCAGCAATCTGGATGATTTCTTTGGCAAAATCTCGTGTTTTGATTTGTGAAGAAGGGGCTTCAGAATCGCTGATGAGCTTGAGTTCCTCGATGTTTACTTTTCCTATAACGCTTTTGGGCAGGGAATCTAGAATATAGATGCGTTGTGGAATTTTATTGGGTTCCAGATGATCGTGGCAGAACGAAATTATCTCTTGTTCAGTAAGATTGCTTTCAGGATAACAGACAACCGCAGCCACTATCTGTTCGCCTAAAAGGTGATCTTTTTTCCCCCAAGTGACAGCTTCCATGACCTCGGGCTGAAGTTTTAAAATTTCCGTCACTTCTTCTGGGTAGACTTTAACTCCGCCACAACTAATCATGGTCTTTTTTCTGCCGATAATGCGATAAAAACTTTGTTCATCTACTCTGGCAAGATCGCCGGTTTGCAGCCAGCCATCTTGTAGTACTTGGGCAGTAGCTTGCGGATTGGCCCAATACCCTTTCATGACATTCTTGCCTTTTATCCAAATTTCGCCGATCTCTCCTGTGCAAACATTTTGCCCTTGCTCATTTACAATGCGGGCCTCGCAGTCTCTGGGTAAGCCAATCGTACCAATACAATGGTCAGCATCGGTTGGCCCGCTAAAAAATCCTCCGACTACAGTTTCTGTAAGGCCATAAACATTGGCGATCCTAGTTTGGAAATGTTCTTCGATATTTCGCCATAGGTTGCTATCGAGGTAAGCACTCGTCGAGATAATGAAGCAGAAATCTTCTGTCAGAAATGCGTCTGCTTGGTTGCGACATAATCTGTCAATCAAAGACAGTATGGTCGGAGTCGAGATAAAATGGCTAATACGGTACTTGTAGATCGCGTCCAGCAGCAGTCCCAACTTTTGTATCTGGAATTGCATGGGCCGAACCAATGTCGCTTGATTGGCAAAAGCTACCATAGCCCCCTGGATCATACCATCCGCATGAGTAAGCGGCAAAATATTGAGTATTCTGCTATTCTCTGTGTAATCAAATTGCTTGGATAAAGTCTCCAAATGTCTGAAAAGATTGTTGTGGGTAATCTGGACTCCTTTGGGAGCAGCCATACTTCCTGATGTGAATAAAATATAAGCATCTAATTGTGTGTCAATAACAGAAGGCATTGCAGAAGGGGATATATTGGCTAACAGGGCAGGGTAGAACTTAGCATCTGGAACTGGTGCTTGTTTTTTGAGCAATTTTTGAAATAAAGTATTTTCTACTTTTTTTACTTCCCAAAGACATGGGACTGTTTTTTCTATCTGCCATTGTTCTTTGAGCCCTGCATCCACTATGGCACCTTTGGGCTGGATGATTTGAAAGAGAAATTGTGCCCTGGAAGTTTTGATATCCGTGTCTAGCACGACCGCAGTTATACCATTCGCTAATAGTGACAAAAAAAGTATCGGTGCATGGATATCATCTTGCGTTGCGATCACGACCCTGTCCCCAGAGAGGATTCCTGACTGTTGGTATAAGCCTGTTAACCTTTTGATCATATCCACTAATGTTCCATACGTAATGGTTGCATGTTCGGTTTGTAAAAATGGCTTGTTTGCATAGGATGAATGCGCTGCTCGTTGAAAGGCTTCTACAACATCGGGTGAACAATGCTGCTTATTCATACACTTATTTCCTTTCTTAGCTCTTCTCTGATCACTTTTCCTGCAGCATTCCGTGGGAGCTTGTCCTTCAAGAAAAAGAGATCTGGCAGCTTACCAATGCCTGCATGTTGGGTAATAAATTCTCTAAGCTCTTGCACAAAATGATCGGGTTGATTCGGCTTTATCTTAGTCACTATAAAGGCGGCCATCCCTTCTTGTCCCGAAGCCTCCATGTACCCCAAAACAGAAGCTTCAGCAACCAGAGAATGGCTTGTTAAAATCCTTTCTACCTCTTCTAACTGAACAAGATCACCATACGCATTTTTAATGATATTGCGTTTACGGCCTTTTAAAACAATGTAACCATCAGCATTCATGATAGCCAGATCGCCAGTATAGAACCATCCATTTCTGATCACCTGGGCAGTCAATGTGGGATTGTGGTAATATCCCAACATCATAGCTTGAGTTTGAATTCTTATTTCGCCTGGTTCTCCTGATGTTGCGCAGTTGCCATCAGCATCAACAATTTCAAGCTTGCACCCTCTTGCTACTCCAATACTTCCCTGCGCTTTGGCCCAATTATCCCAGGAAGTGGCGATACACAAGCCCGCAGTCTCCGTTAGCCCATAATTATTGAAAATTGGAATATGGAAGGTCTGAAAAAATACATCAATTGTTTCTGGATTCAGCATACTGCCAGCACAAATAATGCATCGGATTGTTCTGAGGGCAGCACGATCAATTCTGTCCTGGAATTGCAGAAGCTGTCTTACCAGTGTTGGTGTGCCAACGAGTAGAGTGCAGCCATATTTCGCAATGCTTTCTACGATACTGAAAATTGTACGATCATCATTCGGAATCAGTAAATACGAGTACCCTGTAAGAAGAGCACTAACACAAAAATTTCGTACGCCGGTGATGGTGTAAAATTCGCTTAGAATCAACAGGCGATCTTGTGACATCAATTGAAAAGTATCTCGATATAAAAGACCGCTGCGATAAAGAGCCTCATGGGATAAAACAACACCTTTAGGCATGCCAGTAGAGCCAGATGTATATAAAATCGTCGCTATATCTTCAGGCCGAATTTTTGGAGCATCTACTCTTGGGAGGCTGTCAAGGCTATTTTCATCTAACCATGCTAAAAATGATATTGCAAGACAATCCAATGGTAAATTCCCAGCCACATCATCGAATACTACCACTGGTAGATTTTGGGTTAAAATGGCCGTTAGTTCTGGCAAACGTTTGCAATCGCAAAAAATAATCTGTGGCAAAACATCATCTAACAGTTTTTGTAAGATTGCCTTGGGCCAAGTATAATCTATGGGAACCACAATGATTCCCAGATTGGCTGCCGCCCAAAATAACGCCAATTGTTCTATATGAAGAGCAGAATACACTAATATTCGATCTCCGTTGCTCAGTTTCTGCATGGTTAACCGTAGCATGATGCGTGCTACAACCTCAGCAGCATCTGAATACGTCAAAGTAATCTGGTCGCCTGGTAGAGTAATCAGCGGTTCTGATGAATACTTTTGCATAGAATCATTGAACAAACTTTGTAGTGTAAGCATAGTCAATAACCCGGAAAGCCTTGATCAAAAAGCTCTTTAGCTTTCTTATTGAAAATACAAGAAGATTTGCAAACATTGTTGTATCTTGGATCATCCGCTCACTATGCATGGGCATGAGTTTCCATGTTAGATTTTGGGCTTTGATGCTTGGGGCGATTTCTGGAGCAAATACATTCCTGGCATACTTTCCTTCGATGGCGTATATGCCAGGAATGTCTCTTTCTCCTACATTCGCTCTGGCACCTGGACACCTAACAATGCCATGCCATTGTGGATCACCTGGGCTGTTGCTTTGGCTAAAATCAAGCGTGCGGCGCGCAAGGACTCGGTCTCGGCCCGGAGCACAGGGTGCTCGGTGTAAACACTGGCGTATGTTTTGGTCAATGCAAGCAAATAATTCACAAGCAGGCCTATGTTGTAGGTTCGGGTGATGGTTTTGATAATCTCGGGGAATTCCCATAATTGGCGGATGAGGGCGAATTCTTCAGGGCTTTTCAAAAGGCTATAGTCAACTTGGGATTCAGCAGGCCAAGGAATATTTTGTTCTGCGGCTTTTCGAAAAATACTTTGGATACGGGCATAGGAATATTGAATGGCAGGGCCGGTGTCGCCTGTGAAAGCGATGGTTTGGGTCGGGTCAAATTGCAGGTCTTTTTCATTGGAGACTTGCAGGATAAAGACTTTGAGTGCTGCAAGGGCAATGTCTAGGGAAATTTGTTCAACCTGTTCTTCTGGGACACGGAGATTTTCTTCGGTCATTTTTTCTTTGGCGCGTTCTTTCATCTCTGCAATCAGGTCGTCGGCATCCACGGCTGTGCCTTCCCTGCTTTTGATTTTACCCATGCCCTTGGGCAATGTCACCATGCCATAAGCAGCGTGGTAGCAGCCTGGTGCCCAGGCAAATCCAAGCAATTTGAGGATTGCAAACAGGGTTTTGAAATGCAATGCTTGTTCACTGGCAACCACATAAATGGATCTCTGTAAATTATATTCTTGGGCTTTGAGAATGGCTGTGCCAATGTCCTGCGTGATGTATACAGAAGTGCCATCGCCGCGAAGCAGGACTTTGTCTTTCAATGGAAATCCTTTGAATCCTTCAGGATCAATTTCCATAAGCCGCTGAGCGCTGACCCATATCGAGCCATCCTCTTTGCGATAAAAGATACCGCGATTTAAGCCATCCAAAACATGCTCTTTGCCAAGCATGTATGTCTGGCTTTCCCGGTAGATTTTATCAAATTTACAGCCCAAGATGCGATAGGTTTCTTGGAAACCAGCGATGACCCATTGGTCTAGCTTTTGCCAATCTCTGCGCACTTCTGGGTCTTCCTGCTCCCAGCGCCGCAGCAATTCCATGGCAGCTTGGTAATACTCGGAATTCGCTAAAAATTCTTCTTCAAAAGCATCGCTTTCTTGCTGAAGTTGCTGGAGTTCTTGGTTGAGCTTTTGCTTTTCAACTGGATCCTTGGCATCCCGAATGCGCTGCTTGAGATCTTTGGCATAGTCTTTATGAAACCTACGTAGATCAATGCCTTTTTTTTGCGCATAAGCTTCACGTTCATTGCGCAACGCATTCTCAAATTCCACATAAAATTTGCCTACCAGATGATCACCCTTCATTCCAATGCTTTCAGGGGACTCAATCTCTGGATGCCATTTCCGGTACACAAACAAAGATTTGCAAATATGGATTCCACGGTCATTGATCAAATTGGACTTGATCAATGCATAACCACAAAATTCAAAGATATTGGCCAATGCCATTCCAATGAGATTGTTGCGCACGTGCCCAATGTGCAAGGGTTTGTTGGTATTTGGTGAAGAATACTCAATCATCACACGTACGCCCTGGCCTTCATTGCTTCTACCAAATTCCTGCTGTTTTTGGAGGATATTCAAACATAGGATGCGAGCAAATTGATCCCGATGTACTTTGACATTGAGGTATGGTCCTACGGCCTGGATTTCTTGGATATACGGATGTCCCACGAAATTTTGAGCCGCCAATCGTGCCACTTCATTGGGATTTTTCCCCAGCATTTTAGCAAAGGGAAAACATGGAATGCAAAACTCGCCTAAATCAGGTTGAGGCGGAGCTTGAAATTTGATATCGCCTAGAGAAATGGCTTGTGTTTGCAATTGCTGGCAAAACTGCCGATGGATCACTTGTTGTAGTTCAGATAAATACGCATCTATCATAAAAAACCTTATGAAAAATTAAAGATAGTTGTATGTTTGACAAGTAATTTAAAACCGCTAGAATTGTCTCTTTTGAGCCAATCTATGTTTTTTGCGGCAATCTCCCAAATAGAGCTTAGGCCATGACTCTGTCATAAATTGCTCCTTGGGAGATTAGATGGTAAGCTATAGTCCTTTTTCCAAAATCTTGACTGCTTCGATCGCGATTTTTATGGCTTCTTCGATGCCGACTTTGGCCACAATAGGCGTGTCGTCATACGTTAGGCCAATGATTGCCACGACTTCGCCTGCTTTGACTTTGCGAATAGAGGACACGACAAACAAGGCCGCGGCTTCCATTGAGGTAGCCAGAACATTGGAGCGTTCCCATGCTTTCCAAAGTGATTTATTGGTTTCTTCAATAGGCAATGGAGGTGCGCCTTTTTCAGATTCAATGAAGAAAGCATCTTTGCAATGGCTAATACCGCAATGATGTCGAACACCTAATTTTTGTGCTGCTTTGCGCAAAGCCAATGTGACATCCAAATCAGCGACTGCAGGATAACTGAGGGGAATATATTGGCGTGTTGTGCCTTCTTCTCGGACAGCCGCAGTGGTGATCACTGCATCACCCAGTTTAATCTCGCGCTGTAGAGCGCCGGCTGTGCCCACTCGAATGAAGACCTCTGCGCCCACGCGGATCAATTCTTCAACAGCAATGGCAGTGGATGGGCAGCCAATGCCTGTGGAAGTGGATGAAACTTTAATCCCATCTACAGTTCCTGTGAAGGTACGATATTCTCGATTGAACGCTACTTCATGAGCATTATCAAAAAAGCTGGCAATCAGTGGAACACGTCCTGGATCACCTGGCAAAATCACATATTTACCAATATCTCCTTTTTTAAGCTGGATATGGTATTGCTTTTCTGTATCTATCGCATGTTGTTGCATATATTGCCTTTCTCGAAAATAAAAATTGGGCATCCTTGTAGCCGCAAGCTGAGTTTTTACTCAACCACACTTGAAAAATGTTTATTTTGGCAAAAAGCCTATTTTTTGTCAACTTCAAAATTCTTTTTCCCAAGAATGATTCTTGCTAAAATGATTGCAATAACCATAAGCAAGAGTAAGAAAATACCACAGGAACACACATCTGCTCGAACCCCATAGTGCATAAGTGTAAACATGCGAATGGTCAGTGTTGTTATGCCCGGAGGAATGAGCAAAAGTGTGATTTCAGATTCGCCCATGCAGCAAGCAAGCAGGAAAAGCCATAAGGCCACTGCATATTTCTTGATATATAACCCAGCCTGGATTGTCTGTCCTATTTTCCCGCATCCTAAAATACGCATCCAATCCATAAATTGAGGGGGAATGGTTTGAAGAGCTAAACAAAGCAGCAATACTCCATAAGGTAAATATCTTAAGATCCAGCCCAAGAGCAAAGGAATATTGCTATCTCTCAAAAATAATGCAATTGGTTTGAGTAATGGCACATCGCATAAGGTTTGAAAAAAGCGCAGGATCAAAATGCCCAACACTGAGCTTGGTGTGATCCATAAAATAGCAAGCGCTGTTCCTAAAAGCCACGGAGATATCCAACGTTGTTGGATCCAATGGATGATCCAAGAGACTGCTAAAAGCAAGGTAGCAGCAAGGCAAGCAAGGTAAATCGTTTGCAATAGCTCTGGTTGGGTACTTTGATAAGCCATGACAAATTGGCTCCAGTTTCCAATGCCATAGATTAACACAGGCAGTTGAATCAAATACGGTAAGCAGCATAAACCAGTCAAGGATAGCCAATGATTTTGGAATAAATAAGTAGGCGTTCTTTGATAAAAACCTAATAAGGCTAAATTGCTATGCTTGAGAAAGAGATAAAATGCGGCGATTCCAAATATAATCACCAACAACAATGGGAGACTCATGGCCAGCGCATAATCCAAGCGATAGTATAAAGAGATGCAGAGGTATATCTGACGCGCTAACGTATCTATGCCTAAGACATCGCTTGCTGTCATATCCCCAGCACTGAGGATAAATACCCAAGAGAAACTTAAAAAAAAACAATGCCTGACTTGCGGCAAAATCACCCAGATCATTCTTTGCCAAGGACTCAAATACAAGGCTGTTTGATGCTCTAGCTCAGATTGGGTGGTAGCCAATGCAATGATCCAGATGTAAATGGCCATTGGTAAATACGCGATCGTGTGGATCAAAATTAGGCCACCTGGTTGGTAGATCGAAAAATTGGGATAAAAATAAAACAGCCAAGAGGTCATTGCTCCATTACGGCCGAATAGCAATAACCACGTGGCTGTTTGAAGATGCAAGGGCGTGATAATTCCCAAAATCAGGCACAAGCCAATGCTGGATCTACCAATAAATCGGCACTTAGTCAACAGAATGCCAAGAAAACAACCTAAGATAGAGGTAATGAGGCTCACAATGCCTGCCACATACATCGTGCATAGCAAAGATTGGCGAAAAAGCGTCATCATTTCTGGAGAATCTAGCATACAAACCTCTTGCAAAATTGCTTCAAAAAATCAATGGCCGGAAACCATCCGGCCTTCTGGAGACTATCCTAGCATCCAACTGCGAATTTTACGATATCCAATGCGAGAAATTTTAATACTTTCTCCATCATAAAAAATGCCCAACTTGGCCTCTTGCAATGCTTCAAGATCGCGTTGAATCGTGCGTTCGCTCACTTCATATTCTTTTGCCAAATCCTGCACTGTGATTTGCGAATGCGGAGAAAGTGTCCCAATGATGCCAAACAATCTGGAAAGTCGTTCATCCCACATATAATGCTCCTTTTATATGATTTCAAAGGTTATAAATCATTGTCTGAATGGGATGAAAAGCAAACTCTATGCCAGAAGCATAAGTTAATATAGCATATTATATATCAAAATGTTATATTCTAGGCTTCAAAATATTCATCAAGATTACCCTGGAATTGCTGCAAAATAGAACTCCGTACATGTTGCAAGATCGCACAGTTATTTTTTATAATCCAATCGGGTTTTCTTAATCCAGTTTCATAATCACAGCAAACAATAAGCAAAAAAATATTCCCAAATTCATTTTTGAAAATTGGTTGCTTTACCAAATTTTAGGCTGAAATTGAGCATCATTTTGGATGACCAGATTGTCCTCAGAT
>JAKLHB010000128.1 GCA_022710345.1 Planctomycetota bacterium | reverse complement strand
AAGCACTTGCATTATGCATTTTTATTGCAAGGATTGTAAAACTTGCTTTCTGTGTTACTACAGAAACCTCTGGTAATTGAAATCTCTATCATAGCAAAAAATGCACATCAGTGCAAATAAGAATAAGAAATTTTATGAATTCTAAGAAAGGTAATGATTTATGGCATATCAAATTCGTGTGAATTGTACTTGCGGAAAAATTCTCAAGATTCCAGAAAAATATGCTGGCAAAAAAGGAAGATGCCCAAATTGTGGGAATAAAATCTCTATCCCTTCCTTGGAAGAAATTCAACAAGGCCAGCCCCCTCAAAAGGAAACACCACCTTCTGATAAAACTTGCCCTACCTGTGGTGCATATATCAATCCAGGTGATACTGTTTGCGTGTCTTGCCACACTAATTTAAAGACTGGCGAATGGGATGCTGAGACAGAAGGATTTAAAGAATTGACTCCTCTGCATGGAAATCTCAAAATCGTCGCAGCATTCACGATCTTGGGGGTTTTGGTGCTGATTGCGTTGAGTGTGGTCGTCTATCGTTGGCTCAATCGTGGCCAGCCTATTGTTGTTCCGCCGGTCAACCCAGCAGTGGTCGAAAGCCCTAAGCCTTCTGATCTCAATCCGATCCAATCAGTTTTGGATATGCCTGAAAGCGATGTCTCTGCGCTGGATCAAAAAATCAAGGCAATGGCTAATTTTTTGGAAATCAAAGCCGGGTCCCAGACCATGCAGACATATCAACAGCTTTTAGCTAAAAAAGCAGAACTCCAGGTCCAGGCTGAATTTAATAAGCTTGGAAAAGAAAATGTGTTTGCCATGTGGCTTCAGGTGAATAAGTTGTTGGCTCAATATGGAGAAACAACTTTTGCCAAAGAAACCCTCATGACAGAGCAAAAAAGCCTTGAACAGCAAATGATTGCTCACATCCGAAGGCAAGCAGAAGATGCCCAAGAAGCCCTCACAAGTAAAAGCTATGAGCAATTATTGGAAAAAACTTTGGCTGGTATGTTGGATCTTTTGAACCAAGCCTATTCAGCACCTGAATTTAGTAAAGAATCCCAAGCATGGATTGAAATCAATCGTAAAGCATTGCAGGAAATGCAAGCACAACAAGAGCAAATCGCTGCTGCCCTTGCTGCTGCCCAGCCTTCCAAAGAATTAGAAAAAATTGAACTCGAAAATACCAAAAAAGAATTCAATGATTTTTTGGCAAAATACCGCGAATATTGCGGCCAATGGCGATTTCAAGAAGCATTCACCAAGCTTCAGCCTTTGGCACTCAAAGCCGAAGAATTAAAGGCTAAATATCCAGAAGAAACAGAGTTAAAAAAAGTCACTGAAACCTTCCAAGAGGTCAAATTATTAAACAAAGTTTGGGACTATGCGGTTGAAGGCGCTGCTTCTCTCAAAGGCAAGACCACGCTTTTGTTCAATAAAAGAGGCAAACCCATTGCTGGAACAGTGACAAAATATGAAGAAGGCAAGCTTTATATCACGAAAGACCAACAAGCAGAAGTAGTGCATTTGATAGACTTAAGCTCACGTAGCATTGGCACACTCGCGCTGTTGCACAATGATAAAAACCCTGATCCTTATGTTTGTCTAACCGCATTTTACTATATGAATGGCGAAGAAACTGCTTGCAATGAATCTGCAGAAACAGCCATCAAGCTGGGTGTGGCTCCTGCCTTAGTGGAACAGTATCAAAAATGGGCATCCGGCGTATTGGAAGAAAAGAAGAAAAGGTTAGATCAACAACGGCAGTTATCCGCAGACGAACAAAAGCAGCAAGAACAAAAACAAGAAGAAATTCGCCTGGAAAAATTGCGCCAAGATGCATGGGCCCTTGTACGCCAATTGCTTCAAGAATATCGTTTAAATAAAGATGCCGTGGTGCTAGAATACCTCTACACACTGAAGACCAAGATTGGCGATCGCCCGAATGGCCGAGATGAGCTGGTCAAGATCAACTTTGAGGTCAAAAAAATAGAAGGCCAAGCTTTAAGCACCATAGCTTCCAACGCATATAGCCGTTGTGCGTTCTGCCGAAACAGTGGCTATATCAAATGTCCAGATTGCCATGGAGACGGCTACATCCAAGGCGAAGATCGTTGGCTTGGAAAAGATGATAAAAGCTATAAAATCGAAGGTAAAAAGAAATTTTGCGAACGATGCAAAGGTAAAACTGAGATAGATTGCCCATATTGCTATGAAAAAAAGCAAAATCGGCGCTATATGATGATCAAAGACTACTACGGAAACTTTTAAGCTGATTTTCTTCAATTTCAGGAACAAAGATAGGTTTTTTGCAATAAAAAAAGCGCCGCGGTTGAACCGCGGCGCTTTTCCCATTAGCATACCCAAGTTGCCAGTTAAAAAAATTAGCAACCTGGCTTAACTAAATATAAACCAAGATAATAGGGTGTATATCTATTCGCATTCTGGGCATTCTGGCAATTTGGGGAACCAGTCCAAGGAGCACTGATTTTCATCCAGGCAATGATATTTAGGATAGACTTCAATCCCTGAATAATCGGGCACTTTCGGGTAAACTTGCTGGAAACAACGTCCGTATCCACAGCCCATCATCAGCATGCTGAGGATCAGAATGATGACAAGAATATAAACTTTCATAATAACCTTTCTTTGTTCATAACTACATCAATTGTAAAATTTAACTATTGCGTATAGTATTTTCGCATTGGAGCAAAGCATCTTTGACCCCTGAAAGTAGGGGAAAACGTCGCTGCAATCCAAATACTTTTTGTGCGATTTCTTGATATTCCTGCTTTTGATCCAGTGGCAAGTCTGGATGTGCAGCGCGGTCCATAAATAATTGGAATATACTATCTACCATCTCCATTGCTTCATCGCGATCTTTTAAGGCACGTTCAAGATCATTTTTAGAAGATGCAATTAGATTTAACAATTTTTGCTTTCCTGGGTCTGGAGACGTAGATGGTGTAGTAACATTAGGACTAGGAGAATCTTGTGTCTCTGCTTCAAATTTTCCAGTTTGCGAAGGCTGTGGCACCACAAAGCTTTGTTGGCAAGAAGGGCATTTAATTTGTTTGCCTACCGCATTGTCTGGAAGTTTGAGCCGTTTTTGACAACCTACACATTGAATTTCCATAATCGCTTCCTATGAGGACATTATGCTAATGAATTTATGAGAAACACTTTATGATAAACAGCAAGCAGTCCAGCCCAAAAAAGGTGCCCTTAGGCCAATTTTTTAGGCTTGCTTGACAGACGTATCAAATTATCCTAGCATAACAGAGAAAATTTGCAACAAAAAAATGATACTTGCACGCAACAGTTTTTTAAGATTTTTCTTTTTTTTGCAATTTCAGCTTGATGTCTTTGACACCAGCCCCATTGATTTCATCCATCACTTCAACAATAAACCCATAATCTAAACTATGATCAGCGCTTAAAATAAGCTCTTGTTGGGTGCTTTTGCTTACTTCAGCCATCAAGTATTGCTTGAGGTCTTTGAGCTCTACGAGCTCTTTGCCTACAAAAACCTGGCGTTCTTTATTTACAGCCACGGTGATGCTAGTTTTTTCTTGTTTGGTAGCCTGTGTGTAGGATGCCTTGGGCACAATAATGCTTTTGACCTCGTGAATTGCAAAAGTAGCCGAAACAATGAAGAATATCAAAAGCAAAAAAGTGCAATCCATCATGGGTGTCATGTCCATCTCTACATCTTCTGAAACAACAGGTTGCCAGCCATAACCTAAATCTTTGGTTGAAACTATATCAGATGTGTTGGTCTCAGGAACGAAAAGACCGCGTAGCTCTGGAATTTTACCGGCTTGCGCCCATTCTGGAGCTTCGGAATTGCATAGCTCATCCTCAATCTCGACTCTGCCTTCTACAATCCAGGCTTTCAGAATGGTAAAAGAAATATTGGGATATACATCACCCGTAGCCAGCTTACGCAATTTCCATAAAATTTGCTTTTTTCCCTCGTTCATTGAGCAACTTCCTTACGTTTGCGAAGAGCACGTAAAAAACGGGTCAAATAGTGAAACAATTCGCGTTCAAAATTGCGAATTTGTCCATAAAAATAAGCATGGATTAAGATGATCGGGATCGTGACCATGAGCCCGCCGGCTGTTGTGACCAATGCATAGCCAATGTCATTGGAAAGTTTTTGCGGGTCGCCTAAGCCAATCTTAGCAATATTTTGAAACATGCTGATCATACCTAAGACAGTACCCAACAGCCCTAACATAGGCGCAGCTTTAGCAATCGTTGCTAGAATATTAAGATTTTTCTGGAGCTCTGGCAAAACATGCACTTGGATTTCATCCACCATGATCTGGCGCACATCTTCGATTTTTTCATCTTTGTGCTTTAAGCCAAGCAATAACAATTGAGGCACTAACGCCTTGGAAGTTTCGCAATGAGCTATCGCATCGTTCGTTTTTCCCAAGCGGATTGCATTTTCTAAAGGTGGGAAAAAACTTTGCATATCGCATCGAGCATAATGAAATGTTAAAAAACGTTCGATCACAAAGCCAAGTGCTACAATCGAACAGCCTAGAATAAGATACATCACCCATCCGCCAAGGTTGATGAGTTCAAGCATAATTTTTTCCTCTTATTGTATGTATTTTTTGGTCTTATGAAATCACTTAGTCAGCCATTATATCAGAGGTTAGACAATTTGCAAATGAATTTATAAAATCTTTGAAGAATAACTATCGTGTTAGAGTTGAAAGAAACAGAAAAAAAAAGTTGCAAAAAAAATCTGTTGTGGTAGAATCAAGACTGCTGAACAAAATTTTGCTCTACTTTATTTGTGCAAAAACATATTTTTAGCTTTTATTTTTGATTGATTTATAATTATTGAAGTCAATATGTTGCTAGTTTTAAACTGGCAACTTGAGTTTGTAACGTCTTCAAATTGATTGGGCCAAAGTTGATTTTTGGTCCTTCAAGCGCCTCCAAGATTTTAGCCTGGTAGGCAAATATTTGTTTTTGGCTTTTGATGCAAAATCAAAGATTCAGAAAAATATTTGTCGTAACATTTCTGGTAGGCAATATTTACTTTGTCCTTTGAGTGCAAAATCAAAGATTAGAAATAGTTGCCGTAAAAAATTTCGGAAGGATGCCTTACCGGCAGCCTCTTCGTTAATCAAAAGTATCGGGAACCACTATGGGATACATGATTGGTGAATATGAGGTTATTGAAAAACTTGGCAGCGGTGCCATGGGAGATGTTTTTAAGGGAAGAAATCCTAAAACAAGCGAGATTGTAGCCATCAAAATTCTGTCTGAAGAGCTTTGCAATAACCCTCGAGCTGTAGAACGATTTAAACGGGAAGTTCAACAAACTGTAAAACTTAAACACCCTAATTTAATCGCAGCATATACTTCTGGAGAGTTCAAAGGTCGTAGTTATTATGTGATGGAATATGTAGAAGGGATCACAGCAAAGAAGGAATTGCTCTCTCGAGGCCCTTATGATGAAGTCAGGGTGTTGGAAATCGTGATCCAAATTTGCAAAGCTTTAGAATATGCAGCGCAATTTGGGATTATTCATCGAGATATTAAACCTGACAATATTATGATCACTTATGATGGTAAAGCAAAACTCTGCGATATGGGGCTTGCAAAATCTACGGAAAGCGAGACAAAATTAACCGTCCTTGGCACTGTGCTAGGCACACCGCATTATATGTCGCCAGAACAGGCTAAAGGAGAAGAAAAACTAGATACCAGAAGCGATATTTTTAGCTTAGGTGCTACAACATATCATCTTTTAACTGGATCACCGCCATTTGAAGGGCCAAATCCGATCTCTGTTATGCAAGCATTGATCGAAGAAGAACCTGTTCCAATTCAAGACCGCAATCCTAAAGTCACAGATGCCACTTGTGCAGTAGTGGCAAAAATGATGGAAAAAGATAAATCAAAGCGTTACCAAACATTTACAGAAGTATTACAAGACCTATATCGAATCAAAAAAAGAGAGGTGACCACTGCCCAACTCTCTGGGAATGTTCCACAATCTAAAATTAAGCTTCAGCATTTTGCAGAATGCTTTATCCCAAGCGAGGTAGATGTATTAGTGGCGCAGATTGCGTTGCATAATAAATTGCTGAATCAAGACCAAATGGAAGAATGTCTTGTTCGGCAAGAAGCTTTGTATCTTTTAGGTATTCAATTAGAAATCACAGAAGTGATGGTTGATATGAAAGTCATTTCTCCACAGCAAAAAGCAGCTTTGGATAAAACAAAACTGCAATTTATGCTGGATCGTGGAGATGACCTGTTTTTCAAAGTTTGTAATAGCAACAGCTTCTTAGAACCTGCTGAGCAAGCAGAAGCAGCGAAGCTTAAAAAAGAGCAAAGAAAAGGCATTGGTGCAATCCTGATTGTGCGTAATATTGTCAATGCAGAAAAGCGTGAAAAAATTGCAGCCACAGTTCGCCATACCATGTATGGTGATGAAGGCAAAGCAATTTTAAAAGTAGCGATGGAGTACAGCTTAATTTCCAAGCCACAAGCAGAAAAATGTTTGCGTATTTATTCCAACAATGTGGTCATGGGAAAATACCGCGACATTGGATCCATTATCATAGAAAAAGGATTTTTGTTGCCCGAAGCGTTCTATGCTGTGTTGCGCGCTGTACGACGTAGCGCTCTCACTGGAAGACCTGCATCTAAATACTTAGATGAAATCAAGCTTGCAGCTTCATAAATAGCAAGTATGTACCATTGTCTGAAGTAAAAACAGACAATGGTACAGTCCCTATTTTTTGAGAAAGCACTTGGGTGGTTCTTTCAGTGAAACGTCCACATTTTTGGCCTGTAGCAAGAACTAATCACAGGAGGCCGCACTTCGTTAGCCTAGCTAGCATTGATGTGCGAGTTTAATTATGGATGACTATAGTGATCGAGAAAAATCAGTCCCTATTTTCAGAACACCTGCGGTTCCGCAGAAGCCGACCTCATCTGTTGCTGGGAAGCCATCTGATGTGCCAATGGTAAAATTACCTGTGAAGTCCTTTCCCAAATCTTCTAGCACAAGTATGCCCAATCACCCCCCAAGCCATACTGCAGCACCACCATTGCAGGTTAAATCCATCCTGCGGAACCCTTCTAAATCAAGCGAAGTTCATGCATCTAAGTATCATGACCATAGGCTTGGCCCTGGCTTAAAAGGTTCATCTAAATTTCATCCACAACACCCAGAACAATATCAAGACCATCGTTTGGGCAATGCATTGCATACCGAGATGCCTGCTTCTGCAGGAGACGGAAAACGCTATCAAGATCATCGCCTAGGTTCAGGTATTGGGTCTAATTTGCTGCAAGATGAAGATTAGCTAAGCATTTCATCATTACTCTACCTAAAGGTTGGCTGGTTTAAGCACGGAAATTTTTATGATGCAAAATCAAATCTCTATACCAATGGCAGTTATGTTTAGTATGCTGGTGGGCTGCTTTTTACTTGGCGCAATTGCTGGAACCACCATTACTTATTTTCTCTTGGGATATCCTCGAGACATAGCTATTCACCCAATTGGATCCAGCCAAAGTACAATCCCCAAAAGTATATTTTTGAGGGACCAGAAGGCTTTTGTCAAAGAGGTTGTGGATGGGGATACTATTGAGGTAGATTGGAATGGGCAAATGATTACCATTCGGTATTTGGGAATAGATGCCCCAGAAAATAAGGGTGACAGCATGCCATCGTATTTTGCAATAGAAGCGTTGGCACGCAATAAAGCATTGGTAGAAAAAAAATGGATCACATTAAAATGGGACCAAGAATTAGAAGAACAGCGACATTTTTCTGGGAACCGTCTCTTAGCTTATGTTTATGTAGAAGATATTTTTGTAAACGCAGAATTATTAAAATATGGCTATGCCATGATCTATCGGCGGCAGGCCAAACCGCTGGCTTTGGTCCAAAGCCAACAATTTGAAGCACTCGAGCAAGAAGCACGTACCAATCAACGTGGTATTTGGAATCAACAGGCTAAGGAACAATGGGAGCAAGCAGCAGGGTTGCGGAGTGCCGACCACCCTGACCATTACATTGCAGACGAGACATATTTTCATCGCCCAGGCTGTATGATGATTAAAGAAACAGCCGTAAAATTATTTTATCGTCACCGCGAACAGACTCTACGAGATGGGAAGCAAACATGTCCGGTTTGTAAACCATAATTTAGGCTCTATTTGGAAGAGTTTATGGCTTTATATGAACGATTTCATTGTAAGCTATGGCTGAAACGAAAAATTCAGTGGGGCAACCGCGAACAATGGCAAAAGAGCCAATATCAAGTGTTCTATTCTAAACTCCCTACGCCTTATCTATCTATTGGAAGTGCCCCACAATCTATATTTTATGCGCCTAGTTTAATGCCAACTCAAGCCATGTTCAATTTTCAAAATGACTCTTTAGTTTGGATTCCATACCATCAAATGTCAACTTGCATAGAAGGAATAAGCCAGGTACAACAGTCCAAAGAATGCCGTGTGGCTGGATTCCAAACTAAAAAATTAGTAGATACAGAGAATCTTTTAACCTGGAATGTTCAAGTTTCTTCAGACATAGAATTTCTTGGAAGAATTGATCAAGAACGCGAAGTTTTATCAAATCCTGCCCGTCAGTTTTTAGAAGGGCTATATGGTCCAATTCACAAAATTCATGAAGGATTTCCTTGCCAGATTTATCAAACCAATGATAACTTAGTGCTCAAAATATTGCCATCATCTCAATCAGAGTTTGGGCAACGATTTTTGCAAAGGGGAGAAATGTGGCCGAAAATGGACCAAATGCCACTGCCTTTCCTTGCTAAAATCATCAATATCGTAGAATCACCCGTCACACATATTTGCATGGAATATTTCCCTGGCGAACCTTTGGGAAACTGGCTTGCAAAATATGGCCATTTGCGTGAAGCATCGTTGAACATTGTGAAATCCCTGCTCCAGGGTTTAAATGATCTTGCTGAGAAAAATTTTGAATATCCTTGCATTTTCCCCAATGATGTGCTGTATGAGCCTAAACTGGGGATCAAGCTACATTCTTTGCACATCGGTTTTACCATGCAAGATATTAAAATACACATTGAAAATAACCCAGAAGAAGCCATTTACCTGTGCCCAGAATATTGGGGCAAAGAAATCCCAGCAGTCATATCTCCAAACTCTGCTATATATAGCCTAGGCGTTTTACTATATCATTTGGTCACAGGAAAACCTTTATTTCAAGATTTCGCTCAATATCAACGTTTTCTAGCTCAAGAGCGTTTTTTCGATCGTTATACCTTAATGCGCACATCTTTGTATATCAGCCCTCAATTAGCAGAAGCATTAGAAAATATGCTTGCTCTATCACCGCAAGAACGCCCTAATATAGCCGAAGCAATTGCAATGTTGGACGAAATTCAAGACTTGTCAGGTTGGAAAGCTGGGGAACCCACAGATGCATCCACCGAAGAAATCCTGCTGGGACTACCGGTACGATCCAAAACTCCAGATACCGCAGAGCCATCAAAGAGCTTGGTGCCAAGCCAAGAGAACCAACCTGCCAAGCCACCAGAAATTCCAACCGAACAACCTATAACACAAGAAAATACCGAGATCCAAAGTCCTGATCAGAACATACAGCAATTTAGAATCAAAAGCCAAAAATTAGCAGAATTTTATGAGCAATTGGATGCCACAATGCCATCTCAAAAAGCCACATTACGCAAACAAAATTTGCAAACCCAACATACAGCTTCAATCCTAGCACGCCATAAAATTATGAGAGGGCTTACTGGACTAGCAGTGGGTATTGGCCTTTTCTTGAGCTTAACGGGTGTGTTAATATACAAAAGCCTCACACCAAAACCGTTGGCTCTTCCACCACCGGTTAAAATTATGCCTATTACAGCAATAGACACGGTTCAAAAAGAAGAAATATCTCCTAACAAAACAGCCCAGCCTTCTGCTGTGGAACAGGGATCAGATTGGGCATTAGAGGGACAATTTAGTGCTCAAGATCAATTGGAAATTCGTGGATATAATCCTGGGAATACACTACATCTTACGATTTTTGGCGTTAAAGGCCAAGTGCTAGTCGAAGAAAAGCTTGCATCTGGCCCGCAAAAATATAGCAAAATCATCACGATTGCTGATTATCAAAAATACATTGAGATCACTGCATGTACAAATACTGGTGAGCGCAAAAGCGTTCGCATTGAATATCCTTTACAATATTGGCAAGCACAAAATTGCCGTGTTGCGTATCACTATTTTTTCAATCTTTTAGATAGCTTAGAAAAAATAGTGCATACTTATCTAACCAATCCTAATTCCAAAGAACTTTGGCAAGCTTTACAAGCATGGCATGGTAATATCTCCAAGGATATGATTGAGGTTAGCCCAGATGTTATTTTGAATGAAGAAAATTTTGGGCCATCTTTAGCGTCTTTACAAAAGATGCTAAAAGCTATTCGTGTGCTTGGCTATAAATTGCATAGTTTTCTTCTGTACCGTTTGCCATTGTGTCCTCATAAAATGAAAACATTTGGACAAGTGCTCCAGGCAAGCCAAAGCAAGCGAGAAGTGCAGCAGCTCTTTTCAGAGCAACAGAAACTTTGGCCTCATAGCCCATTTTTCTGGACATTCCTTGATCCTCAGTTTTTTGAAAAATAAAAATCCACACCAAAGTTTGCTTTGGTGTTTCTATTGTTTTTTATTGTTCATTCAGAACCGTTGTTTTTCTAAATCAAGAAATGAAACAAATATTTTTTTTATCCCAATGTTGCTTGGGGGAAGTTTTATGGAAGTAGCATGCCCTAAGTGTGGTAGAAAAATTGAATATACTCCAGATCGTTCGTTTGCGCTTAGTTGCCCTAAATGCGGCAAAATACCACCTGTAGAAGACAGCCAAGTCATCACAATTTCTGATGGCTATGTAGGCGGGCCTGGTCTTAGAAATTTAGACGATCGAGAGCAGCAACTCACCATTCGTGATGGCCGAGCCATTGCGCAAAAAGATCCTAATTTGCTCGCAGAAGAATCTGTGATTGATGCAGGTCCTAAACCCACAATTAAAGTGGACAGCCCCACACTCAATCCATTGAATCATCCTGTGTTTCAAAATAAAGTCACCACCGCAACAGTAGAAGATCAATTGGTTGTGGAAACAAAAAAAGAAGTTAAACCAAAACCACAGCCCACTGCTGGCCCAGCCTTAAGATTCAAACAACAGGCCAGGACTTCCGTAAGGCCACCACAACAAGCCCGGCCTATAGCACCACAGCACAGCAAAAAAACACCAAGCATTCAGAGAAAAGCATTGATGCGCTCTTACCTGATTTTAGTGCTGATTGCTTTGCTGCTATTAGCATTCATTGGAATGCTTGTGATGCTTTGGCTAAATCGTGAGCCTAATATAGCACCTGCACCTGTGCATTATACAGATATATGGAATAAAGCAGAGCAGTCGTATCAACAAGGGTATATCTCTTACCAAGAAGCCCAAATTCAGCGTAGTGTGCCTAAAGTATATCAACAAAAGTTGAAGCTGGCCCAGGCTCAATACATGCGCGCATTAGAATTAGGCGAAACATCATTGAAACAACAGATTGATTTTTGCATTCAGCAAAATAAGATGGATCCAGCGGAAGCAGAAAAAGCTACCATGAATTATCGTCAAAAATTGCAAGATTGGCAAAGAGATCTCCAAGACATTCAAAATGCTTTAAGTCAAGCATCCAAGTAAGATCAGCAGATTTACGTTCTTTGCAGAGTTGCTTTGCAGGCTAGAAAGCAAACGGCCCCAAAAAGCGTTATCATCAAGAAAGGCAATCTTTATGAAATTTTTCCTGGACACGGCTAATGTGGAACAGATTCGTAAAATCAACGAACTAGGATTATTAGATGGAGTTACCACAAATCCCAGCCTCATTGCAAAGACAGGCCGGCCATTTCCAGAAGTTGTTCGAGAAATTTGCAAACTCGTAGAAGGTCCAGTGAGTTTGGAAGTTATTGGGACAGAAACAAAAAAAATGGTTGAAGAAGCCAATAAGCTTGTAGAATATGGCAAGAATGTGGTCGTTAAAATTCCAATCACAGAAGAAGGCCTGAAAGCCGTAAAAATATTAGCCAATCAAGGAATTAGAACCAATGTTACGCTTTGCTTTAGCCCATTGCAAGCATTGCTTGCAGCCAAAGCAGGCGCATCCTACATTAGTCCATTTGTTGGTAGATTAGACGATTGCGCTCACGATGGCATGGAGCTAATCCAGCAAATCAAGCAAATCTACGATAATTATGCGTATGCCACAGAAATCATTGTAGCCAGCATTCGCCATCCACTGCATATTGTCCAAAGCGCAATGATTGGTGCCCATATCGTAACAGTTCCTTATGAGGTATTTAGCAAAATCGCCTCTCATCCTTTGACAGATAAAGGCATAGAAATTTTCCTCAAAGATTGGGCCAAAGTTCCAACGTAGTCCAAGATGCAGCATACTGCCCGGCTTGCTTTCATTTGAATGACAAGCCGGGCAACTGACTGACATAGTGGCTCACAAAATCC
>JAKLHB010000127.1 GCA_022710345.1 Planctomycetota bacterium | reverse complement strand
TCAGGATCGTTTTCCATCATTTGGATGATGAGATCATCTATGGCTTCATGCAATGGGGTCGCCTTTAAAGTCTCACAGATATGAGACCGTTGGCCCATCACAATCTGCCCCATGACTTCCGCTATGTTTTTACCCTTTACAGGAGGCTTGCCTGTAAGTATGTTGTAGAACACCGCAGCAAGTTGATATATATCGCATTCACAAGTCAATACTTTGGATGGGGAAAATTGTTCAGGTGCAGCATAGTAAATACTTCCAGCAAATTCGCCCTTGAGAGCGATTTCTTCAGCGCTCATAGGCCGATATTTTGCTTTTAGCCCTTCTGCTCTTGCTTTTTCTTGATCGCTCAAAGCTGTGAGCTTGCGATATAGGTCATTGATTTGAATGGAAATCTCTTCAAACTTGAATTCTTCTTCTTCAATCGCTAATTCCTGAAGTTTTTCTCTCAACTTCTTGAGTTGCATCTGGGCTTGTTCTTTTTTATTGCTGATGCTTAAAAACTCGCCATCCACTAAACGAAGCAACCGCCGTCGCTCTTCGTTCAGTTGTGAGCTTGCTTGTTCCACTGTGATCGCCAATCCAAAATCAGAAAGCTTGGGCACTCCATCGCCATCTAATAGAATATTTTGCGGCTTGATATCTCGATGGATAATGCCTTTTGATTTCAGGTGGATTAAGTTATGAACCATGCAATGCACAATGTACAATGCAATATTGACTGGCAAATGGTTATTCGGAAAACGTTGGCTAAATTGTTCTACATTGCCTAAGGAAGCATATTCTAGCATTAAATAATATCCCACACGTTCTTCCTGTGAGTTGTCATCGGCTGAACTTAAGAAGCTGCCTTGTTGGACCAAGCCAATGACATATTTACTGATGTGTGGATCTTGTGCAAATGTAGATAACAGTTTAGCTTCATAAATCAAGGATTCTTCTCGTCCTTCAAAAGCTACCTTGACTACAAATTCTGTTCCTTTAGGCATTTGTGCATATACACACTCTTTACCATCAGCCCCTTGGCGGACACATAGGTAGTCTTTGAATTTGGCGCGTGCCCAAAGATTTTCTGGCCTCAAAAATATGATTGTCTCATTTTTGGTGGTTAACTTGAGAACAGCCGCCATACCACCATGGTCAAATCGGGAAATATCATAGTCGCCTTGGAAAAATTCCTTGACTTTGGATACACCAGAACGTTTGCGTTCGTATTCCTGCAATTCCATCAATTGAATGATAAAATTGAGCTTTTTAAGATCAGCTTTGCCTGTATTGACCAAGGCAAAATGTTTTCCTTGCTCCCATCCATGTTCTTTGACTAATTTAAACCAGGCTCTTGTCTGACAAGGATTCTGGAAATTAATTTCTAAAGGCAATGTTTTGGGAGCTTGCTCTGCGACAATATCTTCTGGCTTGCTATCTTCCTGAAGAAGAGCCTGCTCTTCTGCATTAAATTGCTGGGTAACCTGATCTTCTAGCTTGTATTGTTTTGTGCCGTCGTCGTCTTGCTCTTGCTCCTGGATGTCCATGATTGTATCAAAAACAGTATAAGTCCCTAAGTTTTTGGAAGTATCACGGCGGCCAGAGCTTTCTTCTTGAGCATTTTGCACGCATGTGATCGCACTGGCACGTTGGATAGTTGAGAGTTGAGGCAATTTAGCCAGCGCATTTTGAATTTTATCTTCAAAATAATTAAAATAGCGTAGAGTTTTAGCCAATTCTAAATCTACAATCAGTGTAAACTTGTCGCCGTTTTCATGTTCTTTGAACACCCAGCATTCTCTTCGCAGAACAGTTTGCAGATACTCAACTACTAGGTCTTTGTATTCGGTAGGTACCGGAAGCACTAAGCTAGAAAGAATGGCTCCTTCTTGCTTGAGCGGCCGTACATCTGTGGCCAGTAGCAATCCCCTTTGAAGATTTTCAGGAAGAGCCGCAGGTAAATGGTCGTAATCTGGCTGAATATCTGTGGGTTCATCCACAACTTCAATTTTCCAAAGGTCAGCTTCTTCACTGGGCATGATTTCAGAAGCTGGTTCTGAAGCCTGCTCGAGCTGGGCAAGATTGACCTCTATGGCATCAGGCACTGCTTCAGTTGTTGCTTTTGCTGCAGTCGTCGCATCTTCTGTCAAATCTTCTGGAATCTCAATGGTAATATCTTCCACACGTTTTCCACTTGTGGCAGAATGGTCCTGCGCAAGCATAACCATGCTGGTCGTGCTAAATAGTCCGTTCCTAGGCAGGACACCATTAGATTTGGGCAGTATTTCATCGAGTTTTACTGGAGGTGCAGCATTCATGGAAACAGCAAGAGCTTTAGGCGAAAGCAATTTTGATTTAGCAATTCGCAAAGCAGAAATTAAAGCCATTGGATCTAAATACCTTTGCTCAGGACTCTTATGCAACATTTTCCCCAAGATTTCTTTGATGAAATTTGGTATAGTTAAGGCTTCATAATGAAGCTCTCGTTTGCCAGGATCCTTAAAATTTGTCGCAAAAGGTAGTCGTCCGGTGAGCATACGATAGTAGATCACGCCTAAGGCATAAATATCTGAGCAAATATCTGATTTTTTTCCTTCAAATTGTTCTGGTGCAATATAGTGAGGAACCGTAGGCGGAAGCATAAAGTCAACCAATTTGACGATATCATCTCCAACAAGAATGATATTCTGAGGTTTCAGATTTTTATGGCGAACATTGAAATTATAAGCAGCTTGTAATCCCAAAGCAATACTAATCGCAATGTCTGTAGCCTCAAGAACTGGAAACCCGCCTGCTTTGATTCTCTCCTCTAAACTATCTCCTTTGACCCATTCTCGAATCATAAATGGATGGGGCTGATAATCTACTTGATAAAGTTTGGCCACAAATGGATGCTTAATTTGTTTAGCAAGTTCAGATTCATTCAAAATTTTTTTCAAAAATTTTGGATTTTCCACTAGTGGCCCTTCAAAATACTTCAAAACACATCGGCCATACACCGAGTGTTGAATAAGATAAAGGGTGCCAAGGCTACTTTTACCAAGTTCCTTTTTAATTTTGCATCCCTTTAGCATTTTTTCCAACCACAGCATATCTTTTTCGCTAGCCATACATTATTTCTCGTTGTTGTATAGAATTGCCTTGGTTGTCTAGCCAAGCTTCCAGGAGCACCGCAGCTCAATGCTTTACTTTTATTTTTAGATGGCTGCAATTTTGAAAAGCAGCCATCACCCAAAATATTATTTTTTACGCAATATACCTATAAACAAGATGCTTAGCAATAACATGAACCCTGACAATGGCTCTGGAACTACAAAGGCAAACTCGCCACCCCAATAATCTCCACCAGAGATGCTCATGGTTTGAAGGCTGGTACCTGTGGTGCTGTATTGGCGGAGCATTTTACTATTATAATCCCAGTACCATAGCGTATGGTCAGCATGGTCCATTGCGAGAGCACCTATGGCCGTGCTAGCAACATTAAAGGTGCTTAAGAGCGTGCCTGCCATGCTATAATGTTCTACTCTGTTCGTTGTATATCCATACGACAAGAGCCATAATGTGTTATCAGTGGGATCATACGTAATGCCCAACATACTATAGCCACCCTTGGGTTGGAATATTGCTTGAGCTGAACTCCATGTATTGCTAAACCGATACACAGTTTGCGTATGCCAACTCATGGCGTAATTATAAGTCCCATCTGTAGTACCATCATGAAATCCTAGATTAGGAGCAAGGGCATAAGTCGTACCTGTGAATGTACCGGAAAGTGTGTATTCTGCACCATAACTTCCAGCAGTATAATATCCATAAGTACGTACTGTATCATCTACTGCGATCGCTAACTCGCTATTACCACTTGTGGCCCAAGAACGGACAATAGAGCTCCCTTTGACAACCACGACTCCTCCATTACACCAAGCCGTGAGGTATAGTTCGCTGATTGGGCCAGCAGAGAGAAAGCTCAATGAAAAAAGCATGAAAAACAACGTCAGACGTTGCATATCAATTCCTTTCGTATCGAATGTTTTCTCTTACAAAATTTATTGTATCCTAACTTAAGCAATAAAGCAAGCAATTTCTATTTTGAAATTCTTGTGCTTTTTTTGGGTTTTAGCGAATCTTTGATAGCAAGCTTATGTTAGAAGAATTTTTCTAGGATTTTCTAATTTTATCTTGTGAAAACTGTTTAGTATTGTATACTTTGGGATAGGAACTTTATTTGTTGATTCTCAATCACCCTCGACCGACTTTAGTCGAGGCAGCGCAATATACCTGTTGTCTTAAGCGAATTCAGTTTTATCTTATCTTATTTTATTCCAAATTATTAAGATAATTAGGTTAAGCGCAGGGGGATTCTGTGAAAGCAGAGCATAAAGAAGCTGTAATTTCTGAAGTAATTCGAAGAATTACAGTTGAAAAAATTCAAAATGCAGATAAAATACCGCTGGAAACCATCATTGCGGATACTATATATCACGAACGAAAACGTTTAGAAAATGGGAAAACGACCAAAAAAGCAATGCCTGCTATCCTATATTGGAAGAAAATGAACAAGCGGCTTATTCATGCCTCAGAAGCAGAAAAACAGGCAATGTTACAAGAACTCAGTCAAAACTTTGTCCGAGAAATTATAGGAAATTTTAACCCTAAGGTCTATCAATTTGCGACAAAAGCTTTGCCAATTCTATTAAATATTTTGTTGAATGCCATGTCCCCTCGCATTTTTTCTTCTCATTTTCCACATTGGCCTGAATTGTCTGATCGGCTTCTTGTACAAGGAGAAATTCAGCTCCTGCAACAATTAGCCCAATTGGGAACCGTGATCTTAGTCCCAACCCATTCGAGCCATATGGATTCTATTGTTGTAGGATGGGCATTGCATCGCCTTGGACTTCCGGCTTTTACTTATGGAGCAGCCATTAGCTTATTCAAAAATCGCCTCATTGGCTATTTTATGGGCAATTTGGGAGCATATCGCGTAGATCGGCAAAAAACAGCGGTCTTGTATAAAGAAATTCTCAAAGAATACACTACGGGCATGTTAGAATATGGATATCATACCCTTTTTTTCCCAGGCGGTACGAGAAGCCGGTCAGGCGCAATCGAAACACACTTAAAATTAGGCTTGCTAGGCTCTGGACTTCGGGCTTATATCAACAATCTCATAGCCAATAACCCCAAACCAAATATTTTTGTAGTACCTTGCACCATTTCTTATCAACTTGTGCTTGAAGCAGAACATTTGATCCAAGATGAGCTTAAATCCACAGGCAAATCTCAATATATATCCGAAGATGATGAGTTTTCCCAAATCCGAAGAATTTTGAATTTTTTAGCGGGTATTTTACGCTTAGATTCGCGTCTCTATGTGCATTTTTGTCCTGCGATGGATTTATTTGGCAACTTAGTGAATGAACAAGGCATGTCCTTTGACCATCGAGGTAGGCCTGTTGACATCACTCGATATTTACTGGTTTCCCAAAAAATTGCCCCTAATATTCAAAGAGATATGCAATACACCCGTGAATTAGGAGAGGAAATTCAAAAAAGTTACCTCAAAAATAATGTGGTGATGAGTACACATTTAGCCGCGTTTGTGGTGCATGAACTTTTGAAAAAGCATAATCCAGAGATGGATTTATATCGCTTGCTACGCACAGGCGGCAAAGAAGAAACATTGGCGATCCATGAAGTATATGAAGCGAGTGAACGTGTGCTCAGCAAGCTCAAAAAATTAGAAAGTTCAGGGCAAATTCGTATAGATCCGCATATCCGCGATGCCAGCGTAGATCAAATTTTTGATGAAGCCTTGCGCCATTTTCGAGCCTATCATACGAAGGAAATCTTGGTAAGACAGGGCGATCGTCTGGATCCCAATGACTGCAATCTTTTATATTATTACCACAACCGGTTGCTGAATTATGAATTAGAAAAAGAAATCGAGGGATAAATCATGCAAAATTATGACAGCATCGGAGTTGTGGGAGCGAATAGTTGGGGCACTACCTTGGCTCATTTATTGGGAAAACATGGGCACCGTGTTTTACTTTGGGCCAAAGAGCCTGAAATTGTGGAGGACATTCACCAAAACCATCGCAATGCGAAGTTCACTTATGATTTCCCATTATCTGAAAAGATTGTGCCAACCCAAGACTTAGAACAAGTCGCTCGTAGATGTGAAGTTGTGATTGTCTCTTTATCTTCTCAGTTGTTCCGGCCGATTGTCTATCAATTGGGAAATTTCCTACATGCAGATCAAATTCTCATCTCTGCATGCCAGGGGCTAGAATCTGGCACTCATTGTCTCATGCACCAGATTATCCAAGAAGAGACGTGCATCAAAAAAATAGGCGTGCTATCAGGGCCAAACCTTTTTCAAGAAATTTTGAAAGGAAGCCCAAGCGCAGGCGTAATTGCCAGCAGATATCACGAGGTGATCCATAAAAACATTCACATATTTTCTTCGCCGGATTTTAAATTGTATGGAAGCGAAGATGTCCCAGGTGTAGAACTGAGTGGCATCATTAAAAATGTAATCGCAATTGCAGCAGGCATTGCTGATGGCCTTGGATTTGGTAGCAATACCAAAGCCTTGGTCGTTACCCGTGGTATCTCAGAGATGGCCAGAATTGGTGTTAAATTTGGAGCTAAACCAATTACATTCACAGGGTTAGCCGGCATTGGTGATTTGATTGTCACATGCTCTAGCAAGTTGTCTCCCAATTATAGGGTTGGCTATTATCTTGCCCAAAGCCAAAGCTTAAGCCAAATTTTACGTGAACTTGGAACCATAGCTGAAGGTGTGAGCACAGTCAAAGTTTTGCATGAATTTATTGTCAAAATGAAACTTAGCCTACCTATTCTTGGCGGGGTTTATACTGTTCTGTATGAAAATCGGCCTATTCCTGAAGTAGTTGCGGAATTGATGAACCGTATGTCTCAATTTGAATTTGATCCCACTATGTACACCGAGCTGCGCGAAGCTTAAGCTTTGCTTAGCGTATTTTGTTGCTTTTGGAGGAGCGACTTCCCTTATTGGATACTGTCGCAAATTTTTATGAAAGAAATTACTTCTCAAAAAGAAGACTATGCAAAGTGGTACACTGATGTAATTGAAGCCGCTGAATTGGCAGATTACGCGCCAGTCAAAGGCTGCATGATCATCCGTCCTTATGGATACTCGATTTGGGAAAATATCCAACGTATCTTGGACGGTAAAATCAAGGAAACTGGACATCAGAACGCTTATTTCCCTTTGTTTATTCCGAAATCTTTTCTCAGTAAAGAAGCTGCCCACGTAGAAGGTTTTGCCAAAGAGTGTGCTATTGTGACGCACTCCCGGCTAAAAGCCCATTGCCACGATGGTCAAGCTGAAGTTGTCGTGGATCCAGAATCCAAGCTAGAAGAAGAATTGATAGTACGCCCTACATCTGAAACCATCATCAATGCAATGTTTGCTAAGTGGGTAGGTTCTTGGCGTGATCTGCCACTTTTGATCAACCAATGGGCGAATATTGTGCGATGGGAAATGCGTACCCGATTGTTCTTACGCACCGCAGAATTTCTCTGGCAAGAAGGGCACACTGCACACGCAACCGCTGAAGAAGCCGAAGCCGAAGCCCAAAAAATGCTGCATGTATATCGTGATTTTGTCGAAGGAACCTTAGGAATCCCTGTCCTTCTTGGGGAAAAAACACCGACAGAGCGTTTTGCTGGCGCAGATCGCACTTATACTATCGAAGCCATGATGCAAGATCGAAAAGCATTGCAAGCAGGGACATCTCATAACTTAGGACAAAATTTTGCCAAAGCATTCCAAATTCAATTCCAAAATCAAGATGGCCAGTTGTCGTATGTGTGGCAGACCAGTTGGGGTGTCTCGACCCGGCTGATCGGTGCCTTGATCATGGCCCATGGTGATGACAAAGGCATTATTTTGCCGCCTAATATTGCCCCATTACCTGTGGTGATTGTGCCCATTTATCGAAGCGATGAAGAACGTAAATCTGTCTGTGATGCTGCTATTGCATTACAACGCACATTGCCAGTCAAATCTTATGTAGATACACGGGACCAAATCAAGCCAGGCCGTAAGTTTTATGAATGGGAAAAGAAAGGCGTGCCCATTCGCATTGAATTAGGCCCAAAGGAAGTTGCCCAAAACCAAGTGGTCATGGTTAACCGAGTTTCTGGCGAAAAAACAACCATACAATGTGCTGAATTTTCAAGAAACATCGGAACTTACTTAGACCAGATACAAAAGCAACTGTTCCAAAGAGCGTTAGAATTCCGCCAAAAATATAGCTTCCGTGTTGACGATTATAAAGAATTTCAAGAAAAAATTGAAGAACCCGGTGGATTTTTATATGTGCATTGGTGTGGAAGCAGTGAATGCGAAGCTAAAATTAAAGAAGAAACCAAAGCAACTTTCCGCTGCATTCCATTAGATGCTCCTCATGAAGCCGGTGTTTGCGTCTATTGCAAAAAACCAAGCACCATCCAAAAACGTTTGATAGCAGCCCGTGCATACTAAGATTGCCCACTTTCTTTTTAAGTAAGCTGAATTGGGTGGTGATTAGGACTCGCGGATGCACTAAAACTGCATCCGCGAGTTTATTCGCAAATATTTGCCTACTCTTGCATCGCTATGCAAGGATTTGCTTTCTCTTTTGCAGTAGTATTGGTATATATCCTTCTTCTTATTTTATTTAGCGAGGATGCCGCTTCCTCCCTCAATTCATTGAGGGGTATCCGCTGCATGAATCTTATGGTAAACGACGGACACATTTCAACAGAAGACAATTCTTTGGACGACTATTATTCTTTGCTTGAATTGCTTGAAAAATTAGGCAAACAAGGCGTGGCAGAACTGGTCGCTAAAGGAAAACCACGCAAAATCACAAAAGGCGAGATGATCTATTTTTTCAAAAGCGATGTAAACCGCATTATGGGTGATGGACTGGTTGATGATGAAAGCGTTGGTCTGATTGTGGAAGAAATTGTGGATGCAGAGGATATTCTGACCCATTTTTCCTTTAAAGAAACACTCATCAAGCGCATGCACCTAAACCAAGATGAAGAAGTATACCATGACAAAGTCTTAACTCTTTCACATGAAATATATTATGGACGAAGCAAAGGCGATCCAGAGACACAAAGAGCATTAAAACCCTGCGGGGTGATCTCGGCAGTTCATGGAAAGTTGTATTTGGATGACGATGGCAATCTTTTATACCAAAACCTGGGTGCGAATAAAAGCAAACTACGTGGGATTCAAGATCAATCATATAATATTTTAGAACAAAACGATGTTGGAGTGCTCATTGCTCGAGAAAAATTCACAGAAGCTATACATGAACCTAATCCTCTTTTAGTCGCCTCTATCAAACTAGGCTACCAACTCAAACCACACTTTGTTGTTCGTATCTCAGTTACCAAAAAAGCCAACGGATAGGACTTAGTCCATGGTGATTTATTTCAATCAAGCAACAGACAAAGTTGTCATGGTTTCTTTAGCGCATCATGACATGGTCGGAGTGAACCCGCAGGCTTAAGGCCAATGTCGTTAAGTTAAATCCTTGCTCATCGCATACCAACGATCTGAAATTGTTATGCGAAGCGATCAGGCTCCTTAATGACATTGGGATGAAAGCGGCTTTTTAGGCGGGTTCAATTCCAGAATAGTGAGGCTTTCTTATCCACGAACACTTTTTATCCCCAAAAACCGCAAGAGATTTATTTTCATTGTAAGCAATGTAACACATAGCTGTTTTTTTATAGTTGTAAAGAGGATGCAGCTTCCTACCTTCCATAGATTACGAGGTATCCACTGCATGAATTCTATGAAATTTATTTGTGTGCTTTGTCTAGTTTGCAGTTTGCTACTTTCTGGATGCGAGGTTTTATCCGCACCCTTTAATCTGATCAAAGAACTGCTACCTTTAGCGATTAAATATGCTCCTTATGCTTTGATGTTTTTAGAGGAGCCAGATGCAGATTCCCCTGCATACGCGGATGTTCAGCAATTTAAAGAGCAAATCGCTCTCTTAGCTCAGGAAAATTCGCTACAATTGCCCGATTTTTATAATACTTTGACACAAGAAGCCAACCAACGAAAAGGAAAACTACAATATGTAGTGGCCTTGCATTTGGAAAATGCGGAAAAAGTGGAGCAAATTCAAAATTGGCTCATGCAGCATGAACAACAGTTTCGCATTACTTATTACATCACAGCGTATGATACTAGTCATCCAGAGCAGTTTCAGCAAACAGCAGCATACATCACCAATTGCTCGATTCCTTTCATCGCAGATGGGCCGCTTTCGAGTATTTCAACAGCCGCGGTCTATCCTCTAAGTGTAATTAGATAGATAAGGTTTGATGCCAGTTATGATTGAGTTTCAATACCGTGAAATTAAGCTTCCTGATGGATCAGGTGTTATTATCTGCCGTATCAAAGGCTCAATAGATGGCTCGACTGTATATACCTTTGAAGAAAAACTCAGTGGTTTTTTAGACCAAGGTGTCCACAATTTAATTTTAGTTTTTTCTCAAGTTCAGTATATTAATAGTACTGGCATGGGTGTATTAGTTAAATTGGCTGATAAATCACGATCTCAACAAGGTGATTTTTGCCTTGTGGAAGTGCAAGATAGAATTGTCAGCCTTTTTAATGTCCTTGGTTTAATGAAATTCATCAAATTGTTCAAAACAGAAGAAGAGGCCATCAGGCATTTTCAGCCAAAAGCCAAACAAAAAGTTTTTGCTATTACATGTAAGAAGTGCGCACGCAAAGTTTCCTTAGGTACCAACCTCATTGAAGGTGTCTATCAATGTCCGGTCTGTATGAGCAAATTCCGACTTTTAGGCAATGGTAAAGTTCAATATCTTTCTGCTACAGAATAATCAGGCTGATGATAACGTTTTTGGGAACTTCACATTGGCAGCTCAAAAAAACATCGTTCCCTTCAGCCAATTGCATCTGGCGATTACTTGCTGGCACTGCAAAGCAAGTAAATTTACTTTGGATGTTTCTTGGCCGAGCTCATGGAACCCCAAAATTCGTTAAAGTTAGTAATTAGGAATGCAACAATCCAATTTACCGCATCTCGATATTCTATACAAAGATGAATCACTCGTTGTATTGAATAAACCGCCGGGATTGATTTGTCATCCAGTTGGACATTATCAAGGTGATAGCATGATTTCCCGGCTGCATTATTTTTTTGACAAAATTTGGTTAACGCATCGTTTAGATCAAGGTACATCAGGAATTTTAGTGGCAGCCCGCACATCAAAAGCAGTTGAGTCCTTAAATCATCAATTTGAAAAACGACGAGTGAAAAAACAATACCTAGCTTTAGTCCAAGGCCGCATGTATCCAGAACAAGGTGAGATCATAGCCCCATTAGCGTTAGATACCAGCTTAGACGCAATCATCAAAATTAAAATGCACATCACACACCAAGGAATGCCATCGTGCACCTCATATCACACACTATACGCAGATTCAAAAGTCAGCCTTCTTCTTGTTGAGCCTAAAACAGGACGCAAGCACCAAATACGCTTACATTTGGCCAGTATAGGACACCCTGTGATTGGAGAAACTTTGTATACTCATGCCGGACTTCCTTTTCTTTGGGAATATTATACAGAACGTCTTTCTCCTTGGAGCAGCCCCATGCGTGGATATGGGCTACATGCTTACACAATCTCTTTTCAACACCCCATTGGAAAGCAGCCCATTACCTTCAATGCGCCAGTACCACAAGATTGGTGGCACTATCTACAGCAGATGGGAATATCTCCAGAACCTATCTCTCAATTGCTTCAACCCAACACGACAACGCCATCGAATCCTGCCATCGAGGAAAGAAATTATGGAATTGCAAGAAATGCTGAATAAGCTACGCAGCACGAATCAGCTCATTCAAATACAAAAACCAGTTTCAACAATATACGAGATTTCCACTATCATTAAGATGCTACAAGGCAAACCAGTGATTTTTGAGAATGTTTGTGGACATCGAATGCCAGTGATTTCCAATATATGCGCCACACGGGACTTAGTTTGCCTGGGATTAGGAACTACCAAGCAACAACTTTTGGCAACTTTAATTCAAGCAATCGAACACCCCAAAGAGCCTGAAATAGGTTCATACCCTTATACCCAAATCAATCCTGATCTTAGTCAATTGCCCATTCTTACGTATTACCCTAAAGATGGAGGCCCTTACATTGCCTCTGGAATTGTGTTTGCAGAAGACCCTGAATATGGGCTTAATTCTTCATATCACAGAGCAATGGTTATTGGCAAAGATCGCCTAGCGCTCCGTATTGTGGAACGACATTTGCACTCGTTTATGAAACGAGGGCTGAAGCGTTTTGCAATGTGCATTGGAAATTCCATTCCTGTGCTGCTAGCTTCTGCAATTTCTGCGGAATTAGGTAAAAGCGAATTGAGTATTGCAAATGCTTTGAGCCATACCCAAGTAACCAAGATTTCAGGGCACACTGTTCCAGCCAGCGATATTATCCTGATTGGGGAATTCACTGGTGAACTCGTTGCAGAAGGCCCATTTTTAGACCTTACA
>JAKLHB010000126.1 GCA_022710345.1 Planctomycetota bacterium | reverse complement strand
TTCTTCTTGGGTGATGGCTAGGATTTTGTCTTCGATTTTTTTCGGCACCTGTCCAAAACGGGTCTGCAAGAGCTTCAAAATTCTTTTTTTCATGCCTTCCTGAAGACCTTCTTGTTTGCCTTTTTGAATGCCTTGCTGGATGCTCAGGTGGCACTTATTTTGTGCACCATCAGGGTTTTAAGGTTAATCCCCAATCAGGCCCAATCAGGCCCTAATCAGGCTTCAATCAGGCCTCAATCAGGTGGCACTTATTTTGTACACCATGCACCCGTCAGGGTTTTCAACTGGGTTAATCCCAATCAGGCCCTAATCAGGTGGCACTTATTTCGTGTCCCTTATTCTTGCAAGTGGTCTAGTACTCTTCTTCAAAATAGTTTTGTACTGTTTTTTCTAATGCTTCAAATTTGCGGAAAAGGGCATTTTGGCTTTTGGTAATGTCTTTGAATGAGGATTCTAAGGCTGAAAAGCGTTTGGCCCATTCAGGGGGCATTGTGAAACTGGAGATCTTTTTCTGATGCAATGTCCACAATTCTTCATAGCGCTCTTTGGCTTCTACCAAAGCTTTTTGGAATTGGACTTCGCGTTCTTGTAATTTGGCTAATTCCACATCTCGATTGGCGATTTCACGTTGGAGAAGTTGTTGCTTTGCCAGCAATTCTTGATTTTCAGCATACAATTTGGAGATCAATTCTAACAAATGGGTTGGAGAATAGCTAGGTTCAGGATGTTCATAAGGAACTTCTTGGGGTTCAGGCTGCACGGCTGGTGTTGGTTCAGGCTGCACGGCTGGTGCTGGTTCAGGCTGCACGGCTGGCGCTGGTGCAGGCTGCACGGCTGGTGTTCCTTGATTGTCAATGGCCCTAAAATGGGAGAGTTCTTGTTCTAGTGTTGCAATATGTTGGTTCAAAGAATCTATGGTGATTTGTTTTTGTTTGAGCTCGGTTTGTAGTTGCTCCAAACGGAACGCTGCTTCTTCGGTCTCTTTTGCGTGTTTTAAATTGGTCTGTTCTAATTCTTCTTGTTCTTTTTTCAGCACAAGGTTTTCTTCTTCTACCACGGCGATTCTACCTTGTGCAGCAGTATAGAGGCTATTGTACATCTGCAAGAGATGTGCTACTGAAACGCGCGCTTCTACTTCTACTACATTTTCATGTTCGATAAATTCCCCGAATTTGCATCCCGTAATCCATCCTTGTACTTTTTGCTCCATGACTTTGCCGCGAATTTCTGGTGTTGCCTTGGTAATAAGGACTAAAAGGTTGCGCATAGCATCTACTTTTGCCCCACGTCGAGCCAGCATCAAAGCTTGTGCCTTGGGTTGTGCTGGATTGAGGATCGCTTTGCCCATTGCTTTGAATTCAGGAAGCGCTTGCTCAACAGGCTTTGTTTCTTCCTTGGGCTGCTCAATAGGCTTTACTTCTTCCTTGGGCTGTTCAACAGGCTTTACTTCTTCTGGAGGATTGGGTTGTACCACAGGCTCTGCTGGCTTAGGTTCCTCTACTTTTGGTTCATCAGGCTCAATTTTGATTTCAGAAGGATCTGGCTGTTGCGCAAACAATAGGCTTAAGCTCAACAAAATCCAAACGATCAGATAGCGTTGCATAATTCGCCCTTTCATAATTCCCACTTTTGGCTCAATGCCATGCAGGGATTAGGATTAAATGAGAAATAGTCAAAAACCATGCAAAGACAATTGCCGTTCTTTGCTATATTGCTTGGCAGTGGATTTCCGGAAATTCTAACTTGTTATGCTAGAATATACTAAAAAAATATCCTTAATCTGTATCAATCAAAAAAAATAAAAATTCGCTCGGAAATAAAAGGTGTCTTTGATAGAATGCTACGTTTTCCGGTGTCCCGTCAGGACACGATAAGACTCGACATAACCTGGGGTTAGAAACCCCAGGCTTTATTCCCAAACCGCTTCGCGGTAAAAAACTTTGCTGCATATCTTATCGAGAGTTCTCTGGCAGACTAGAAACTGATGCCAGCATCTGCTGCAATTGGCGAAAGAAAACAATGTTCACCAAAAAGTTGATAACTCTTTTTATAAAAACGGCTTGTGCCAATTCAGCAACGCTCCAGAACCATGCAAAGACAATTGCCATTCTTTGCTATATTGCTTTGCAGCCTAGAAACTGATGTCAGCGTCTGCTGCAATTGGCAATGTTTTCTTGAGTTATCGTTATGGAATTCCCCAAAAAAGTTATCATCAGGCAATCTATGATTATGCCATTTGCACACTTCATTTTCAAATTTCTTAGAAGATTTCATCATCACTTCTTGAAATAATCTCCCAGATTTCTTCCATCATAGTGCTAAAATATCCAGGGACAACGCGATAGCATTTTGTATACTGTAAACATTGGCTTAATTCTAGCCAAATTTGGCCTGGATTTTGAAAAACTTCTGAAAAATGCCAAATCGTCTTAAAGTTTTTCAGGACATATAATACAGCATCTAGGACAGAAATATGTTGAATCTCTGGTTCACGCTGAAAATTAGGCTGGAGAGAGTCCATGCGCAATGCATTGAGCAGGTTGTGTGCTCGTTCACTTAAAACTTGATGGAGGTCCTGTTGGTTTTCTAATGTTGCCGGGAATTGGATTCTCCATACCCAAGCACCTTGAACTTGCCAAATTTTCATATCTCGAATATTTTTTAATTCTTTCATCCAGGTATGGTCGGGTGTGAGCCATGCAATTTCCAATTCACAAGATTCTTCATTGATGGGAATTTCATAGCAAAATAAATATTTAGGCATGACAGGTGCAGAAGCAACCTGGATTTGAAGATTTTCTGCAGAAACAGGAACTTTATTCCCTCTTGCCCATGTTCCATTGGCTTTTTCTGACTGCACCATCCACAAGCGTCTTGGAAATGGATAAACCAGGCCTTGCTTTTTATGCAATGGGCAAAAATCATCGGATAAAAACCGGCATCCGCGGCGGGCTAATTCCAATGTCATGGTGGTTTTCCCAGACCCTGGCGGGCCGGAAATGAGAATGCCTTTGCCTTGTTGCTCTACTACGCCTGCATGAATCCACCAAAAATTTGTATTCCTACGAAAAATTTCTTGAAGTAAAATCTGGAAAGCATAGCCCAGTAGATTTTGGGTATGCTCTAAAGTCCAAAGTTGGGTTCCAACAGCTACATTGGGTTCAAGGCCATTTAAAAAAACCTTGCATTCAAGATATTGGGTTGTTGGCGACATTTTTTTGAAATAACGATACTCGCCATTCCAACGTTGCCAAAATTCTGCTGAATCTGTCTCCAACTGGACTGAAATATCCAAAATATGATAGCGATCTTTGAATGAGGTCATGATTTCCTCCGTATCCACGTTTCTGTTACTGTCCGAATATATTGATAGAATTCCTGCTGTTTTTGCTGAAGCCTATCTAAGCGATATTCATTGGCTTTGATTAAATTTCGTTGAGACATTTGTGCTAGATGGCTAGGGTTTTTAAGGATTTCCGCAATTTTTTCTGACAAAGCAGATATGTTTTCAGGAGGGAAAAGGTCTTCTGGTGCAAGCAACTCAGGAATCCCACCAACTTCTGAACCTAAGCAGGGCAAACCAACAGCCATAGCTTCAATCAAAGCTTTTGGTAAGCCTTCTGTACGAGAGGCCAACACAAAAAGATCAGCTTGCCGCAATTCTTGAAAAATAGCCGGCCCATAAGGTAAGTGTCCCTTAAATTGAATACGATCATCTAATCCCAGGTTGTAAGCTTGTTGTTCATACTGCTGCCTATAGATCCCATCGCCTATGATAACCAATTTTAGGTTTAGCCCCTGGCTCATGCATTTGCCTACAGCAGCGATCAGTAAGTCTATCCCTTTGTAAGTTTGTGACATACTTGCTATGGTCAATAGATTCCATTCTGAGGCATTGCTTTTGCCTGTTCGTGGTTGTGCGGCAAAGCATTCGTTGGGAATTTGCACATCAGAACACGTGGTAGCCCAAGTAGATCGTCCTGGGACATACCTTTTTTGCAAACTGTTTTGCGTTACATAAGAAACTGCGCAAGCTTTTTGACATAAATCTCTTAGCAGCCGCACGCCATACCAACGAAAGAATGGGCGCAAAGGATGCTGAATTACATTAGGGGCAAAAACATCGTAAGGATCGCCTAAGACCTCTAATGCAAAAGGATGATCTTGTAAAAACGGCAAAAATGTATTGGCAAGTTGAGAAGGAACGCGCAAGATTAAGGCTTGCGAGCCTTGTGCTATGTGCTTCAATTTCCTTCTCAAGGTCCACAATTTTTGCATGTATTGCCAAGGCCCAAGATAATAAGGCAATGGATAAAAAGAAACACCTTGTCCATCAGAACGCTGCCAATTCTCTTGAGGCGCAGACACCCATTTTACCCGAGCAATGACCATGACTTGATCAAACACATCCAAGTAAGGTTTCCAAAAAGCGTACGGATGGATGGTCGGTGTCCAAATGCCTTGATCTTGGACACCAAAAAAACGATAATCTGTGACAATTGCAACTTGAACCATGTCTTTTTCTTTCTGCCGATGAAATGAACAGCCAATCTGCACTGATGGTTAGATTGGCTGTTGCATCCATGCATACCAATTTCCCAAGGAACGGATCGGAATGCTGTGCATCCCAGCCTTGTTATTCTGTCCAGCCCTCATTGGAATCTGGCCATTCTTCTTCTTGAGACTTTGTAGGCTCTTCCGGTGTTGTTTCAGTGGGTGCTGCTTCACTAGGCGATTCTGGTGTTTCGCTTGGTGGTGTTACTTCACCAGGCAATTCAGGAGTGGCTGCTTTGCTTTCTGAAAGTGACGAAATAGGCAATGAGTGAAATTCAGCATCTGCATATTGAGGTGCCTGGCCTAGCTCAAAATCTCTTGGTTCAGGTGTAATTTGAATCGTACTAGGGGCTGTCAAGATATATATCGTTGCCTGTTTGAGATTATAATATCCTAAAATTTGGTGTTCTTTTTTTCCAAAAACTTGGGTTAGCCCATCTTGTCTCACTTGGCCCATCAGTTGGCCTAGAGAATCATACACCAAATAATAAGACAATATTTTTCCAACTTTAGGCTCCCATTCATATTTATGAATATAGCCGAGTGGATCCGTGGATGCTCCATCTAATACTTTATGAATACTTATTTTGCGAGGTGTAGTATCTGATACAAGACCTAAACTTGGCTTGGCTGCTTCTCGATAGGAGCAAGCGAATAGGCTTACCAACACCATTGCAATCATCCATTTGCTAAAATCCATACAATTACGCTGCGGCACGTGGGAGAAGTCCCAGCCAAGCCGCTCTCCTTTCTAAGAATCAACCTGTAGGCCTACTTGCTAGGTTGGCCAGAAGCCTCTTGTTTTTCACCCCAAGACATCATCGGGATATAAAACAGCGTGAGATGTTTTTGGCCCTGATTCCATTCATACTCTACAAATCCACCTAAAACAGAATATCGGCTACGATTTTCTTCGTGATTTTGGACTCTTTTATAGGAGAAAATCAAAATTCTATGATATAGAGTTTCCTGATCTTCTTTATATTGATACAATGGGCCTAACATGCTCATGGTTTTTGCACCTTTTGGCCCAGAGCTATAGTCAAACAGGGTGAACCAAGGAAGCCATGCTTTTTCTAATCCATTGGGCAAATAATCCTCAAACCACAATGGGCTTAGACTGCGATATCGCACAGTCCCATCTTCTTGCTTTTCATAAGAAAGCAGTGGCCATATTTTGGTGCGACGTGTTTCCACCGCATCTTGTTCTTTAGATTTTCTCCAATGGCTCCAATAGAAGGGAAGAATATAGAGGCTTTCTTTTTCATAGCTCACATAGTCGCTTTTGAGGTGCCAATACAAGGGCCACATTAAAACTAAATCTTCTTCTTTGCCGACTGGTGTGACTTTTTTATCTGTTTTCCAATAAAATGGCCAGATACGGAATTCTTCGACATCCTGTCCTTTGCGTGTCTTAAAAAAAGGCCAAGGTATGTTATACTCGCTATAGCCTAGCTTTTCATTGATGGAATACGAAAATAATGGCCAAAGAAAACTTCGTGCCTCAGAGACTTCGCTGATGGATTGTCCATAAAAAGGAAAAACCATAAACTCTGTGATTGGATACTTTTTATGCAAGTCTTCTTTATTATAATGGACAATCGGCCATAAATAGGATCGCCGTTCAAATTTGCCTTCTAGGTCATATTCACTGTATAAGAAGCAATAAAATCTAAATCTCTTGCCGCCACCATCTCCAAACCGAAACAATGGCCAGAGATAGCCTTTGGTTACATATTCGCCATCTCGTGCTTGTACATAAAATGGGAAAGGGGTCATTTTGATCTCGTCATATCCGAGCAATCCTTTGATATTACCCCAGAAAGTCATGTAGAGATAACTGCCTTCTATTGTATCTACCCCACCAAAAGCCATAAACGGCAAAAAAAACCAATCAAAATCTCGTTCTCCAAAGTCAGGCCGTCGAATATCGCGATAATAATAAAAAGGCAGTACCCATAGCTTGGTGTCATTCGGCTCTTTTCTATAGTAAATGAATGGCCAGGCAAACATGAGCTCCATCAATTCACGATCTTTGGGAGATTCGCTGATGAAAAATGGCCGAACAGAGACACTTTTCATTTGAGGTGTATCTTGGTATGAATACAAAGATAGCATCGCATCCATCCGAGTTTCTTGCTTGGCAGGATTGTGTTCATAATATACCAAAGGCCAAATATCTAGCTCGCGCGTATTGCTACATCCAACCAAAACACACGCGATAGAACACAGCAATCCTAGGAGGAATATTTGCATTTTTGCCATACCTTATTTTCCTTGCTGTTGGCTTTCTTGCTGGTTTTCTTTCATCTGTCGGTATCGTTCTAGCATAGTTTTTACAGTTTTTTTATTGATATATTGAATCTTGCGTTTGAGGTCCGCATGCGTATAGGGGCGATCTAAGCGAAAATGCAACCAAGTGGCAAAAATTCCCTTACTATCCAGGATGATGTGTTTTTCATTGGGGATTTGGTAGCCTCGCTTGCATGCAGTATGACCCACAATCAGTACCTGAGATTGCACTTGAGCAGCAAAGGCATCAGCAGCCTGCTGGCTTAAATCCCTGCCCCAAACCAATTTTTCAATCAAGACTTTATCTTTTTTGGGATTTCCAGTGCCTTGTCTAAAGAATTCTAAGGAATAATGAGGGATATATTTCAGCTCAGGTGTAGAATGTGAAACAAAAATTTGGTTGGGTGTTTTGCAGGCTAAAGGCATGGTTTGCATAAAAGCATACATCAATTCTCGAATTTCTTCAAAATGAGGGCCATACTCCTGTTTCATTCCTTCTCGAAACAGAATATTATAGCAAATGCCGCCTTTTAGCAATTCTTTGCCTGTGAATTCAGACAATTCATGATTGCCTAAAATGAGATGTACCTGATGTGGGAATAAGCTTTTCAATTCAGCGATTTCAGCAACCAGTAAAAAACTTTCATCTTTGGCTGTCTCATAAGTATGGGTGGGTTCTTGCACAATGAGATGCCGGTCGGGATTTGAACCTAAGCCTGCTGCTGCAATAACTTTGTTGAAATTATCGCGATTTCCATGTAAATCACCAAGTACAATTAAATCTCCAGTGGGAGGCAGTTCAATGAGCTCTCCCTTACGATATCGATCCTCCATGTTGGCACGAATGGCCAAACCATAGGTAGTTTTAAGCTTGTTGAATTTTTCGGTGTCAATCAACCAAATACTCCAGAAAACTAAGTTAAACAGAAATTGGAATAGCCATTGACTCAATCATACCAAAATTCATGCAAAAATCAAAAAGAATTTCAGAAAACCAGTTTGTTTTTAGAATTTGGCTATTGAGTGATGCATGGCAAGTATGTTTTCCAAACTAATTGGTGGGTTTCCTGAATAAAGCTAGCAAAAAGAGTATCCTTTATCCAGGCTCGTGAGACATGGCCTTGCTCTTGCAATTGTGTGATTTTTTGGATACAAAACCCGATCCAATCCTGTGGAATTAGAACAACTGCATCCTGGCCATGCAATAAATCCTGTTGCAATTTGGTCAATCCTTGCCTGAATTCCAATAAGCTTGCTTCCACCATTTGCTCGGATGCAGACTTGATCCCATAAGGTCTTTCCTGAGCGTATTTTTGGAGATTTTGTACCTGGATTTCAAGCTTTTGAAGCATGCTTAAAAATCTTGCACACTGCCCAAATTCTTTGGAGCAAACAGGCCAAATCGCACAAACATTGGGATTCAATATAGGCAATTCTAAATTTTCCCAAGTTTTGTTGTATGAAGTCACTAAATCCTCTACTTTATGGCGTAGCTTAGGAAATTTAGGCTGAATGGAATTCCAAACGCTCAGTGTATAACGCAAAATTTCCTCTAATGCACCATCCGCATGCAAACATCCTTGTCCCATGTATTCCAAAGCTTTGCCATGTGCATTCACCATCCAAACTACCTCATTTTTAAGTGGGACTCCTGCGATTTCTGAATGGGTTGGCCGCAGGATCGAATATATCCAGCCCCACAATTGCTCAAACAAATGCTGCATTTTTTCATAATCCATATCAGGCCTATCACTCCTCGCTAAAATTTTTCTTTAAAAAAACGAGCCGCCTGTTCTATAAACTCTACATCATAGCAAGCAATTTCGGGCTTTGATCTCTTTTTGCCCAAAATTTCGCATTCATACACTGTGACTGAACCAGAATAAGGCTTTTTGATTTTCACCATAGGCAAGCATTGTGGATTTTGGATTCGGGTGGTTTGTTGATCATGAAATCGGACCAAAGCACTCTTAAAAATCGTTGGATCATAAAGATAAATATATTCTCCAAAATCATAGAAAAACGCGGGCAAAGGCAAACATTGCAAGCCAAAAGGCCCTTGTCTCATGACCTCTTGTTTTTGTTTTTCAGAGATCGCTTCTAATTTTGGACATTGAATTTCATTGGGATACACATACAACACTTCTATTTTAGGTTGATCTCTATATTTAACAGGCACTTGCAGATTTAAAATCACCCAGGTGCTCGAGCAATCCACGGTTTCTGTATAAAAAAGCCATTGCTCCACCACCAATCCTATCCGAAAAATGCGGTACGAGTGGCCAAAACGAATGTACAAAGACATCTTGCCAGAAGCATGCAGCTCTGAATAAAGCTGCGTGATTCCAACGGCTGTTTTACCTTGTTGCTCTAAACTCCCTTTAGGTTGTGTGGCAGGATCAGGAACAACTACTGCCGGGCCTCCTTCAGGTTCTGTGGGCGTTGCTTGTGTGGCAGGATCAGGAACAACTACTGCCGGGCCTCCTTCAGGTTGTGTAGGGCTTGCTTGTGTGGCAGGATCAGGAACAGCCGCTGCCGGGCCTACTGTCTCTGGACCAGATGCCATACCTGTTCCTGGCTGAGGGACCTCTGGCATTGGCATAGCGGGTGCTCCACTTGGGCCAATTGCAGGTGCTCCACTTGGGTTAATTGCAGGCACTCCACTTGGGCCAATTGCAGGTGCTCCACTTGGGTTAATTGCAGGTGGCTCAGTTTTTGGCGATTCGCCTGCTAAAGGTGCGTTCGGAATCTCAGCTTGTGGGGACATCGCTTTGGGCTGTCCTGCTATGGGCAGTCCAACATCGGGCTTTGCTGTAGGTAATTCCGATGCTGGTTCTGTTTTAGGCAATGCTGGTTCTGTTTTAGGCAAATCCTGAACTGGTGCTGGTTCAATAGCAGGCCCTGTTTGTGGCAAGCCATCCATTGGCGATGGGTTAGGCAATTCAACTGCTGGTTTTGATGGAGCGTTCTCTGGCTGGGTTTCTAATGGATTTGGAGACAGTTGGCTTGGATCAACCGCTGGCATGGCTTTTGGCTCTGATCCATTTGCAACGGTTGTTGGCGTAATATGCACTTTTTGGATTTTTTGCAGTTCCTCTAATTGTTTCTCTAAACTTGCTCCATTTAATTTTTGCAATTCCTCTAATTGTTTCTGCATATCAGGTTTTTGTTGTTGTAGTTCTTGCAATTGCTTCTGAAGTTCTGGATTCTGTTTTTGCAAATTTTCTAATTCTTTAAGCAAAGATTGATCAACCGATTGTCCTAAACTTGCGCCGATCAGTTTATATAAAGCTTCTGGATAAAAATATAAAACAATGCAACTGAGCAAAGAAAGCCAGCCTGTCCAAATGATTAACTTATAGAAATAATCGTTGATCCTCTCCCAATACGTGCGTTTGAGTGCAAGTTGTTCAAATTTTTGGTCGAATTCTGCTAAAGAAATCGGAGTATATGAGTATAAGGCTTTGTCTTGCCTTATTTTAAAATCAGACGGTTTTTCCATGAAGAAATCTCCTAACATACGATCTAAACATGGCCTTTCATCAGAGTCCCATTGATATATTACCAAATTTCTCAAATTTTCCTTGCAAATTTTCTGAAAAAGAGTAAAATAAGTTTTATGTTTTTGATTGCCAAACCTGGTTGCGACCAAGGTTGGCAAAAACCTAAATTGATTGACTGCAAAACTTACATTGAGGTACAATGTTTTTGCTATGACTACCAAAGAAAAAATTAACGTCTTCAGGAAATCAAAAAACAACTATGTCTTGGCGGTGGCAAGTCACGAATTGACAAGCAACATGAAATGGGCAAGCTAACAGCCCGAGAACGAATTGGTTGTTTATGTGATCCTGAAACATTTCAAGAGATGTACTTGTTCGCAAAGCATCGTTGCATTTCTTTCGGCATGCAAGATAAAGAATTGGCTGCTGACGGTGTCATCACAGGAATTGGCACCGTAGAAGGCAAGCAAATTTTCCTTGCTTCCCAAGATTTTACGGTTTCAGGTGGCTCTGTGGGCGAAGTTCATGCTGACAAGATTTGCCAGATCATGGACATGGCCTTGAAATGTGGAGCACCATTTGTATTTGTCAATGATAGCGGTGGAGCTAGAATTCAGGAAGGGATTGATTCCCTGAGTGGGTATGGCCGAATTTTCTATCGCAATGTCTTATTATCTGGCGTAGTCCCGCAAATCTCGATCATTGCTGGTCCATGCGCAGGTGGTGCTGCGTATTCACCTGCAATCACAGATTTTATCATTATGACCAAAAATGCAGGCCGCATCTTTATCACAGGCCCGCAAGTGGTCAAAGAAGTCACAGGTGAGGATGTCACACCTGAGGAACTAGGCGGATTCCATGCACAAAGCGCATATAGTGGCGTAGTGCATTTTGTGGCTGAAAATGATGAAGATGCAGTGAAAATTTGCAAAAAACTGCTCAGCTTCCTTCCAGCCAATAATATGGAAGACCCGCCTGATTATGGTAGAGGCGAAATTGCTTTTGCCCCAGACTTAGGTTTAAACAAAAGCATTCCAGACAGTCCCAAAGAAGCCTACGATGTCAAAGAAATCATCCGACGAATTGTGGATGGGGCTGATTTCTTAGAAGTGCAGGCTCAGTTTGCCGCAAATGCAGTGATTGGATTTGCACGCATCAATGGCCGCACAGTCGGGATTGTTGCCAATCAACCTATGGTCATGGCAGGTGTATTGGATATTAACAGCTCAGACAAAATTTCCAGATTTGTCCGGTTCTGCAATGCCTTTAATATTCCATTGATCACATTCGTGGATGTTCCTGGATTTATGCCTGGTATCCAGCAAGAGCATGGCGGTATCATCCGACATGGTGCAAAAATGCTCTTCGCGTATTCGGCTGCCACTGTGCCCAAGATTTCCATTATCCTACGCAAGGCTTATGGCGGCGGGTATTTGGCAATGTGCGCCAAAGATTTAGGATGCGACCGTGTTGCTGCATGGCCCACTGGTGAAATCGCTGTGATGGGCGCAGAAGGCGCGGTTGGAATTGTGTATCGAGATGAAATTCAAAAAGCCCCCAATCCTAAAGAAACCCGCGATAAATTTATTGCGGAATACCAAGCAAAATTTGCGAATCCTTATGTGGGAGCGCAACGCAATTTAATTGATGATATCATTGAACCAAAAGACACTCGGCGATATTTAAGCTTAGCATTAGAAGCATTACGCACCAAACGTGAAACCCGGCCACAGAAAAAACACGGCCTGATTCCATTATAAGCATCTAGTTTTTGCCTTTTGATGAAAATCAAAGGGTCCCAATAGTGGTCGTTCAAATTTCTGTAACCGCAAATCGCTTCTCCTCAAAAGGACGACGATGTATGAACGAAGATTTGCTTTTTGGCCTTAAGTTAACTTTGGTTGGAAATATTGTGGTATTCTCGGCTCTCACACTCATTTACTGGATTATGACTGGCTTCAAAGCAGTAGAAGAAAGAATACAAAAATCTGCAAAACACAAAAAAGAAGTCAAAGAGCCAGCAGAAACACCAGCCAGTGCAGAGCCTACTGCAGAACCACAACTTCAGCCTGAATTGGTGGCAGCGATCTCTGCAGCAATTGCAGTTGTGGTTGATAAAAAATTCCAAATTTTGGAAAAAGCATCATATGAAACAAATACATCAAAATCACAATGTAAAATATAATCTCCCAAACATCTTCTTATACCAGTATTGATAGAATGTACAAAAGAAAATTTCGTTTCCGGCGGATCATAATTTTT
>JAKLHB010000125.1 GCA_022710345.1 Planctomycetota bacterium | reverse complement strand
ATGGCCAACTGGCAATTTGCGTGTTGCAAAGTCCCAATGATTGGGTATATCAGCGTGTCCCAATTGCTGCCATAATTTTTGCATACTCTCGGGGAGAATCGGACCTAGCATCACGGCAATTGCCTGGATGAGTTCCGCGCCGATGCACATACAGGTTTGGCAATCCGCTTTGTTTTCTCGAAAAGTCTTCCAAGGTGCTTTTTCATCAAAATATTGATTTCCCAATCTTCCGAGATTAACGATTTCTGCTACAGCAGCTTTGACTTCAAAGTGATCAAAATTTTCACATACTTTGTTCAATGTGGTAAGGATGTGTTGGCGCATTTCTTGATCGCGTGGACTGAGTGGTCCTAATTCTGGAATTTGTCCATCAAAATTTTTTTCTATAAATTTAAGAATGCGATTGCATAGATTCCCGAGTACACCCAATAATTCATTATTGGATTTCTTCTGAAAATCTCTCCACGTGAACATCGTATCATTGCGTTCAGGTGAACTTGATGCAAGATAGTAACGAATGATATCTGCTGGGAATACGTCGAGAGCATCATGCACCCACACTACATTGCCTTTAGATTTGGAGGCTTTTTCTGATAATTCTCCGCCGGTCACTCCAAATGTTAAATATTCATTAGCAGGGATTTGCCAAGGTAATTCATAATTCAATCGTTGCCCTAATAACATTGCTGGCCAAATAATCGCGTGGAATGGGATATTGTCTTTCCCGATAAAATGCACGATTTGGCAATTTGGATTCTGCCAATATTCACGCCATTTTTCTATATTTCCTTGGCTTTCTGCCCATTCCATGGTGGCAGAAATATACCCTATTGGGGCATCAAACCACACATACAGGACCTTTCCTGCGGCTTCTTCATGTAATGGAACAGGGACTCCCCAATATAGATCGCGGGTAATAGCTCGTTCTTGCAGCCCTTGTTTGAGCCAACTATTGACAAAATTCAGCACATTTTCTTTCCACTGTCCGGTTTTAGTATCCAGCCATGTTTGCAACTCTTTTTGCATCACATCTAGCTTGAAATACCAATGTTTGGTGGACTTTACTGTAGGCAAATTCCCACAAATTTTGCATTTAGGAGATTTGAGCGCTAATGGATCAAAAGGACGATTGCATTGAGAGCACTCATCGCCACGGGCTTCTGGATAGCCACAATTTGGACAAATGCCTTGAATAAAACGATCTGGCAAAAATCGGCTGCATTTTTCACAAAAATGCTGATCTGAAAGGCGGCTGACCACCAAACCATTTTGCAGCAGGTTTAAAAAGAATTCTCTCGAAATTTTTGCATGATGTTTATTATGTAATTGGCTGGTACCAGAAAAAGTATCAAATGCAATATTGAGTCTTTGGAATGCGTGCTTGATATTTTCATGGTATCTCTGTACAATAGTTCGGGGAGTGACATTTTCTTGTTCAGCACGCAAGGTAATCGGCACACCATGTTCATCTGTACCGCAAATATATAGAACCTCATTGCCAATAGCTCGTTGAAATCGAACGAAAATATCAGCAGGTAGATACGCTCCAGCAATATGTCCTAAGTGTATTGGCCCATTCGCATACGGTAGGGCCGAAGTAACCATGAACTTTTTACTCATTTTTTCAAACCTCGTCAAAAAAAGAAGAACAAACTTGCCATGATCATAAGCAATTTTCTTCGATTTTTCCAAAAAAATTTCTTAAAATATCCATACCAAAAGTAATAAATCAGCTTTAAAAAGTTTTAACATTTATTTAATGAGAGAGTTATGTACTTTTTAAAATTGCTCTGTTTATATATAATCAGCTTAATAGCATTTTTAGCCATAGATTTTGCATGGCTGGGTATCGTGGCGAAAAATTTTTATCAAAAAGAACTGGCTCATCTTTTGGCTCAAAATGTCAATTGGATTGCAGCATTCATATGCTATGCCTTATTGATAGTTGGAATCTTGATTTTTGCAGTATTGCCTGGATTAGAAAAAAAATGCTTTTTAAAGAGTTTATATCTTGGGATACTTTTTGGTTTTTTTATTTATGCTATTTATGATTTCACAAATTTAGCTACTTTAAAAAATTGGCCCATAAAAATTGTCATCATAGATATTCTTTGGGGTATGTTCATCACTGGTATAGTCGCATCCTTTGGATATTACGTTGGCTCTCACTTTCTTTACCTTCATCAAACCTAGACCAAAATCGGAATCCAAGAGGATCAAAATTTTTCCCTTGCTAAACTGAATATTGTATCGTAATATTGCTACAGCAAGGGAGCACTTTCTCTATTTGCCATTTTTCGTGCAGAAAGTTATTTTATGGAAGAAATGGAATTTGAAGATTTTAAAGATTTACCAGAAGAAGCAGAGCAAGGCACTCCAACCCAATCATTAGACCAACGGCCAGTGATTCAAGATTTACGAACGGGTCGTAAATATCCAATTCCCTCATATCCTTTGTTCATTGGTAGAGAAAAATACTCTTCTATTTGCATTCCTGTGCCAGCGATTTCTCGTAGGCATGCTAAAATTTTTGAACGTGAGGGAGTGTTTTATATCCAAGATATGGGAAGCATCAATGGGACATTTGTCAATGACAAACGTATCCTAGACCCAATTGCCCTGAAAGAAGGGGATCGCGTTAAAGTTGGAGTCACCAAAAAATATCCCAAAGGTGCACGTGAATTTATTTTTAAAAGCAATGTATCTGAAGAAGAACGTCTGGAAAAAGAGAAAAATGAAGAACGCGATCGTATTTTGAAAGAAGTTGGAGTCACACCAGGACCAGCAGAATCTAAAAAAATCGTCCTGCGCCATTGTGTATTCAATGTAGCCAAAAAGGAATTAGTGGCGATTTTTAAGGCAGAAGAATACCATCGAGTGCCTTTGCTCAAGTTAGACATAGGCCATAGCATGCTTTCATTTTTGGATCTATCCTCATTCCGTGTCAGAGATACAGTGACGATGTCACTAGAACATCCAAGACTTCCAGAACCTCTTAAAATTACATTGCGAATTCTGGGAGTAAATCCAAAGCCTGTGTATGGAATTATAGAGCATAAATGCTTGATCATCAAAATATCAGAAAAACATAAAGCTATTTTGGAAAATATGATCGTTCTATCTGATATGATTTGTTATATGACCAGCAGGCGATTGTCAGACTCGATACCGCCAGCAGATCCATCATAAACCTTATAGGGCAGATTCATCCTTATGAATTCCCTGAATAGGAGAGATGTCCATTGAGTTTCAGAGCCATTGTACAACCATTAGGAACTGCAATTCCTGATGCACCTAAAAATACTGTTGAATATCAACTGGAGCTTGTTAAGTTAATCAAAAATCAACTCAAACAAGTAAAAAATTCAGAATACATCGGGGAAGAGAAAGGAAAAACAATCTTCGCTGCTCAAATAGAACACTCTAGTTTCTTAACTGAATTACAAGAATTTGCTGCTTCTATAGATGAAACAAATATCGAAGAAATTTACAAAGGAAATCAGCAAACTCGTTTTAACCATTTGATCGAAATCCGCAATAATGTCGGAATTTATTTGCCAGTATTTTTCTTTTTTCCCATGCGGATTGCCTTAAGAAATGATGCATTGCCTATTTTTGTCGGCAGTACGCCAAAGCTTTATACAGAACTCCAAGAATTGGCTACTTCGCTCAAACCACAAGACAAGCTGGAGCTCAATATCACTTCTGATTCATTTGTTGCAGCAGAAGAAGATTTGGAAGATTATGAAGCCACTTATGAAGGAATGCAGCACTTTTGGCCTATTTTTTCGTTTGTGGTTTTAGAAAATTTGGTCAAAAAAAGCCTTCAAAATAAATTGCCCATTATTCTTTGGTCGCTATAGAAGAAAATGGTTTATTCTTGAATTTCATAAAAGAATTAAGTATATTTGAGCTGTATAAACTTTAATAGTGGCAATTGACTTAATCAATTCATCTTTTGAAAGGGTCATACAATGGGAGTAAAAGATTACGGGTTCCTAATTGGAACAGTTGCAGATGGAAAATATATTTCTGGCAACCATTATACGATCTGGGTAAATGCAGAAAAACAATACCGGGTGGCTGTGAACATCCAATCCTGCGACAATAGCACGGATAAATCAGAAGTGATGATGTACATTTCGGATGATTATAAGCATGAATTTTTAGATCGTGTTCATAAGCAATACCAGGCTAAACCAGGTTTTTACCCCGTTGATAGCAAGCTCGGCGCGCAAAGTTGGGGAATTGATTTTCTTCGCCGCCAGATGCTAGATTTCAACAATATGATCCCTATGCCTATGCGGACTCCTGGGCCAGATAATGATCTTTTGGAAAAAGTTTCTTACCAAACTACGCGGGCCCAAAAACAGAATGGCTTAGTCTATCTTTGGGGCAGCAAATGGCAAGACCCAGATGGCAGTTGTGGGGTACATGATATCCATTTGAACCAAGGCAACCCTAATCCTGGCCGGTTTGCAAAAGATAATGGAACCTGGCAAGATGGCTTTCTTGTTTTTTACTATCCTCAAGAATCACGCTACGTTGCTATTTTCTTAGCTTTCCAAACTCAACTCCAGACAGCAGCCAATGGCAAAAAGGTCTTGCATACCGATGATAAAACTGGCCACCCGATTAAAATGCAGCCGATTGCTGCAGCAGGCATTGCTCCATATGCCGAAGAAGATGTGGTCATTTCGCATCTACTGCTTGATGCCGCAGAATCATTGCCACAAAAAATCGCTCTCTTGAATCGCACAGGCCATACAATTTCCTTATCAGGATGGACTCTTGTCAATCGTCAGCACCAACCTATGGCAATACAGCAAAAGAAAATTGCTGCGTATTCAATCATAGAAGTTTCTCTGCCCCATAATTATTTTTCCCAAGAAGGCGATATGGTAGTTTTGTTGGATAATGCAACCATGAAGATTCATGGCGTTTCTTATACTAAAGCCCAAGTTCAACCTAAAAAAATTATTGTGTTCTAGCAATTATGCAAAAAGCCAAGCATATTATCCAACGATGTTGCATGCCGCTTGTTTTTTTGCTGATCGAAACATGCGGCACAATGCCTGAATGGGAAGCAGCAGATCGTCATTTTGCTTTACAAGCATACGAGCTAGCCTTAGAAAACATAGATGCTGGCTTACGCAAAGAGCCTGATGAGTCCTATTATCAATGCTTAGAAAAAGCAACCAAACGCAGGCTTTGCCAAAAACAATATGAAAATTCGCTTCAATATATCAATGCAGGCCGGCTACACGATGCAGAACGAGCATTGGAAAATGCCTTAGCATACGATCCTGAACACCCGGGTGCAACACAAAAATTAGCGGCTATCCGCAAAAATCGTCAGCAAATTGAACAAACGATTCAGACTGCTAAAGCCCAGGGCTTAGAAGGCAATTGGGATCAAGCGTATGTTGCATTGGCTAAAATTTTGCCTTTTCAGCAAGAATTCCCTGAAATTGCCAAATTATATGACATATCAAAAAGTTCGAGCTTTCAGCTTCACTATGAGCTTGGCCAAGCTGCATTCCATGCCCAAGATTACACAAAAGCAGTGCATGAATTCAAACTTGCTTTGACACGCTTGCCAACATCTCCTGAATGTTTAGAGCAACAAAGTCAAAGCAACGCATTTGCGCAGGCTCAAATTTTTGTTGAAAAAGCTCAAAATTCTTTTCAACAAAAAGATTTCCAGCAGGCTTACGAACAATACCAAGCTGCTCTACAAATTCAACCCAATTGGACAACCGCTGCTCACGGCTTACAGAATACAGCAAAAGCCTGGGCTGACTCTTTGATTCAACAAGCTGAGCAACAAGCATTGCAAGCCCAGACAAATAAAGCAGCAGCATTTAATGCATTGCAATTGTACGAAAAAGCTCAAGAAATATCTGCAGAAGAACGTGGCTTAAGCGGCAAAATTAGCCACCTCAAGCAGATTTGTAGTCAGCACCTTGTTGCAGAGGCTCGAGAATGGATTCAAAATCACGAGTGGAAAAAAATAACACTAGCATATTATTTTCTACAACTAGCCACTGATCTATATCCAAACACACCAAGCCTGCTGCATTTGAAAACTGTGTGTAATAAAATTATCCACTTGCAAATTCGTCGCCATATTGCTATCTCTGGTCTTCCAACAGAAGCCACGCAAAAATTGGAGTTACTTCAACAACAAGAATTTTCAAGTGCTATTTTCTATGCACAAACACCTGCCTGGCTTCAAGCCAGTTTGAGCAAAGAACAAGAAGCATTGCAAAATGTGCTTCCTGGTGCAGACTTCCCCATTCATCTTTATGTTTTGGAATTGAATTGGACTGAACCAGAAATCATTGAACAGCAAGTATCTAATAAGAGTATTGTATCTCAATATTTTGATGGTTTACAAGATCAGCCGAATGAGCATTGGGAAAGTTATTCTCAAGAAATTCAAAAGCTAAAAATCGAACTAGAAAAACTTTTTCCACAATATAGCGCTGCATTAGATCATTATGAAATTGCGCGTGTTGCTTTGATTGAAAGCCGATATCAAAAACAAAACGCCAATCAAGCTCTTCAAGCATTTCAAGAATTATATCACCAAATGCAACAATGGAATAGAACATTTTCAAACCGAGCTTTAATTGCAAGTGCTATGGCAAATCAATTTGAAAGCACCCTCAGATCTCAGGTACAAATATTGTCGCAAGCTTTTCAAGAAGCAAGCGCTATTTTTGAAAAAAGGCAATCCCTTGCTCACACGTTGGAACAAAATGCAAAAAGCCTGAAACAGCAGATCAGTGAACGCGAAATTGCATTGGAAAAATACCAACGATATATCGCTCAATACAGGCAAAAAGGACAAAGCGAAATTCTCAAATCCTATGCCTGGGAAAAATATACTATCCAACGTACTGCGAAACTGGAGATTACAGCAACACTAAAAAGCAGCCAGGGCAATGTGCTTGAAAATTTTCGACATCCTGTTCAAATTCAATTTGAACAGACAGTGATTCGCAATGCTCATTCGATGGACATTGGCCAAGCAAGCAATATACCAGAAACGATTCCATCAAAAACTATGCTGGCAATGGAAACTCAAAGTCGAGCCATTGCAGGATTATATCAGCAAATTTTAAAATTCAGCGCAGAATGGCCACTTCCATTGTTTCAACAAGCAATGGCCAAAGATGGAGAAGAATCCATGTCGCAATTTGCTGAATTCCTTATTTTGGACCAAGGCCGCCATGTTGTGCAAAACCAAATAGCCCACGAACGTCTCAAAAAATTTGCACAAGGCAACTAACTCCAAATCAGGAGAATCATCATGGATGAAACCGAGGATATTCGCGACTATGACGTGGTTGTGAACCACGAAGAACAATATTCGATTTGGTTTGCAGATCGTGAGCCACCTTTAGGCTGGCGTAAAGTTGGCAAACAAGGCAAAAAAAATCAATGTTTAGAATATATCAAAGAAATTTGGACAGATATGCGTCCCTTAAGTCTTAGACAGCAGCAAAGGCAATAGAAAGGTACAAATTAGATGAAAGGATTGACTCATTATATTTCAGGAGTCGCAGCCGCAACGTGTTTTCCGCAGGCTGTTGAAATAGCTTATAATGAAAGTGGATTTATTTTGGTTTTGGGCGGAATTTTTGGAATTCTTCCAGATACATTGGATTTCAAATTTGCCCAATTTTTCGAAAAATATCATTATATTATTGACCCTGATCCAGATAATCCGAATGTTCAGGAAATTGCAGACACAGTCGCCAAAGCTATCAATGAAGCCCATAGCACAGGAAAACCAAGGTCTATTCTCCTGTTGACTATCAAAAAAGGCACGGATGTATGGCGGCAATACAAAATCTATTTTGACATTGAAAATAGCAAAGTCATAGTGACACTAGGCCCACTAGTGAACACATCCAAAAAACCATTTCCAAACAGCGAATTGCCAGGTCAGACTGTGGCAGAAGCATCATTGAATTGCAAGCTCTGCCCACAGGTCTATGACAAAGAAACCTACGTAGATATTATGAGCGGCCCATCCTTCCAATTCATTCCTAAAAAAGATGGAACAATCAAGCTTGACTTCCTCTCCTGGCATCGGCGTTGGAGCCATAGTTTGACAATGGGCATCTTCTTCGGTTTCCTTGGCTGGCTCTTGCTAGGGCTTTGGCTTGGATTTGCAAAGTCTTTGACGTATGGATTAGTCATCACAGCCGGATTTTGGGTTCACATCATTGAGGACCAATTGGGATATATGGGCAGCAATCTTTTGTGGCCATTTACCAAAGAAAAATCGGTTGGCACAAAATCCATGCATTCTGGTGATGCTATCCCTAATTTTAGCACTGTATGGTTAGCCTTAGCAATTATATTCTTCAACCTGAACCAATTTCGAGCTGAGCCTGTATTTCAGATGCCGTTCTTGGTCTATTTTGCGTATGCGTTTATTATTCCAATGATTGCTATCAAAATATGTGATCGAATTTTAACTGTTTGGGATTCGCCTACAGAAACAACGCAACTTGCACAATCTAATCCAAGAGAAGAACGCACCAATCAAACAGAGACCATACGTGAGCGTGAAGAAGGATTTGAAGGATAACCAATTCTTCTGCTTCTAATGGATTTGGGGAAGCCACCGACTCTTTACAAAAGTTGACTGTGCCAATCCAACTATTTCCCCAAAAACGTTATACGCAGTAATTTTGTCAATCCATCTCTACTGTCATATTGGAGGCCGCACTTTGATGCGGATTTGCTATGAAAAAAGCATTGATCACTGGAATCACTGGTCAAGATGGTTCTTATTTGACCGAGTTTCTACTTTCAAAAGGCTATGAAGTTCATGGTATCATTCGTCGTGGTTCCACATTCAATACTCATCGCATTGACCATATTTACATTGATCCGCACGAACAGACCAGATTATTCCTACACTATGGCGATCTCTCTGACCCAGGCATTATTTCCGACATCATTTGGAATACTAAACCAGATGAAGTCTATCATTTAGGTGCACAATCTCATGTACGTGTATCTTTTGATATGCCTGAGTTTACAGGAAATATCACAGGCTTAGGCACTACCAGAATTTTGGAAGCCATTCGCCGCAGTGGTTCCCAAAGTCGGTTTTATCAAGCTTCCTCGTCGGAAATGTTTGGAGGATCGCCTCCTCCACAAAGTGAAGCAACACCATTTTATCCCAAAAGTCCTTACGCAGCAGCAAAACTATATTCTTATTGGATGACAGTGAACTATCGCGAAGGCTATCATCTCTTTGCATGCAACGGCATCTTGTTCAACCATGAAAGCCCCCGTCGAGGCGAAACATTCGTCACCCGTAAGATCACCCGTGGTATTGCACAAATTCTTTTAGGAAAGCAAAAAAGAATCTACCTTGGGAATTTAGATGCTAAGCGCGATTGGGGTTTTGCACCAGAATATGTGGAAGCTATGTGGCTGATGCTCCAGCAAGATCATCCAGATGACTATGTGATTGGGACCGGAGATAGCCGTTCGGTGCGCGATTTTCTGAACCATGCTTTTGCCTATTTAGGCATTGAACTAGAATGGAATGGCCAAAATATAAATGAAAAAGGCATTGTGAAATCTGTTCAACCTCAGTGGCAACCTATGTTGCAAGCCGGAAGCACTGTGATTGAGATTGATGCTAAATATTTCAGGCCAACAGAAGTCGTCCATCTTCAAGCTGACATTAGTAAAGCTAAACAAACTTTGCATTGGCAGCCCCGCATCACATTCCAAGAATTAGTCGAAATCATGGTGGATTACGATCTCAAGTACGTTGGATTAACTCCGCCTGGCAAAGGTCAAGCCATTTCCAAACAAAAAGGCTTCCAATATACAGACCATCAATTTTCCAATTCACCAAGCAAAGAAAGCTAGCTCCAAAAACTGTAGCCGCAGCCATGATGTATGCAAGGCAGCGGCTACAATGATCAATTTTCTTGATTATAACGTTTTTGGCGTGAAACTCCACAATAGTGGCTCCCAAAAATCCGTTAGAATCAGCAATTTTCTTCATAAGGATCAAAACCATGGGAAATCGAGTTTCTCAATTTCAAGCTGTGATCCAACGCTCGATGGATGTAAAACAACAGGTTCTTAGCAATACAGAACTGCTGTTGAAATTAAACAGTATTTGCGACGAAATGATTGCAGCATTTCGTCGAGATAATAAAGTTTGGCTTTGTGGAAATGGTGGATCAGCAGCAGATGCACAACATATTGCAGCAGAGCTTTCTGGAAAATTTTATATCAATCGAGATCCACTTTTTGCTGAAGCCTTGCATGTCAACACATCGTACTTAACAGCAGTGGCAAATGACTATAGCTATGCAGAAATTTTCTCAAGACTGGTCAAAGCCAAAGCTCGAAGAGGTGATATTTTAATTGGGCTTTCCACATCTGGTAATTCTGAAAATGTATTGCGTGCCTTAGAAATGGCCAACCGAATAGGTGCCCTGACCATAGGGCTGACAGGGCAAGGCGGCGGTAAAATGAAAGATCATGTTAAATATCTTTTGGATATACCAAGCAAAGACACGCCTAGAATTCAAGAAGTGCATATTTTAATTGGCCATATTCTATGTGAATTTGTCGAACGAGAGATGTTTGCAGAATCTAAATCATGATCAATACTTTGAAAAATTTATGAATCAGGAAATTTTTATTTTAGCAATAGACACATCTTGCGATGATACATCTGTAGCCATTTTGCGCAATGATTGTGTAATGGCTAATATTGTTTCATCCCAAGTGGATATTCATAAAGAATGGGGCGGTGTTGTGCCACATTTAGCAAAACGTGGACATCAACAATATTTAGATCAATGCATTGAAATGGCATTGCACCGTAGCCGTTTGAATTGGGATAAAATCCATGCCATTGCTGTAACGTATGGACCTGGCCTTGCACCAGCCTTGGAAGTAGGTCTGCAAAAAGCTAAAGAACTAGCAAAAGAACACCATCTTCCATTGGTCCCAGTCAACCATATGGAAGGACATCTTCTTTCTTGCTTACTCAAGAACTCATCAGGAAATTATTATATTCGTATTCAAGACCACCCATTGCCATGGCTTGGTCTAACCATTTCTGGCGGCCATACAGAATTGATTTGGATTGAAGCAATAGGAACCTATAAAATTTTAGGTAGAACCTTAGATGATGCCGCTGGAGAAGCTTTTGACAAAGTAGCTCGTATGTTAGGATTAGGGTATCCAGGTGGTGCTGTGATCGAAGCAATGGCCAAAAAGGGCAATCCAAAGGCTTATGATTTGCCAAGACCAATGCATAATAGTCCTAACTATGATTTTAGTTTTTCAGGGCTTAAAACAGCCTGTCTTTATAGCACAGACAGCCTTAAGCAACAATTACAGGATAAATTTGCTCTTGTGGTACCCGATTACTGTGCTTCGCTTCAAGAAGCAATTGCAGATACATTATTGATAAAACTCAAACGCGCAGCTAAAAATCAACAGCCTAAAGCTGTGCTTGTCGGAGGTGGTGTTAGCGCGAACTTACGTATCCGCGCTAAATTTAGAACTGCATTTCGAAAATTGAAAATTCCTGTATATTTCCCATATCGTTGCTTTTGCATGGACAATGGTGCTATGATTGCTCTTGCTGGCTATCATCAATACCAACGCGGCAAGATCACATATAACTATGATACAATAGACCGAGTACCTTATCTAACGTTAGAGCAGGGGCTTTTCACCTAGAAAGGCAATTGCAATGGTGAGCCAAATCAAGTATTTACCAGGATTGCGGGTCCCGTTTGACCCCAAAATCATTGTACTAGGATTTTGTGCTATTCTTGTTTTCTGGGCAGGAATCTATGCCATACAAATTTTTGCAGAAGAGCCATACTTAGTAGCACGCAGTTTCTATGTTATTTTTAATGCATTAGGTACAAATATAGCTCAATTGTTTTGCTATATATATGAGCTAATTCCCGGAACGCATGCTTCCCTATCTACCCTATCAGAAGTTCCTCATTGGGCTACTTTGTGCGTGTCCTGGCTGTGGTGTTTGGTGGTTTTTAGCATTTTTGGTGCAGCTATTTGCCGTATGACAGCCATTCGCATTAGCAAAGATGAATCCATGCCTTTTACGAAAGCCTTAAAATTTGCTTGGAATCACCGAATCACATTGATAGGAATGCCAATTTTTTTGATTTTTTTAATGCTCTTTTTCTATGCCTTTAATTTAGGCACAGGTTGGATTTGCGAAAACATACCGGGTTTAGGGCCATTGTTGTTGATACCTGGCTTTTTCCTTATTCTACTTTCTACTTTATTTTTTCTTTTTACCCTACTTGGCTTGTTTTTCGGCTTTCCATTGATTCCAGCCATTGTCAGTGTAGATGGATCTGCTGGAACCGAGGTAATCGTTAGCATGTTCCATTATCCCTTTGCACGGCCTTGGCTTTATATTTTATACCAAGCATTGCTTGCGATATCACTGGTTGTGATTTTGTGGCTGGGTGATCAATTTTTAACTTTAGCATTCCAAACTTCTTTGCTTAGGACTCAAGAGCCTATTGTGAGTTACCATATTGATAAACGCTGGGAAACATTAAAAATTGCCTACAGTAGCCATGAACAAGAAATGCCAACTTTTTATATTCAGCATGAAGCATTCGAACGTCAAACACAGCTTT
>JAKLHB010000124.1 GCA_022710345.1 Planctomycetota bacterium | reverse complement strand
TATTATCTTCAAAACAAAACACTTGCATTTCGAAATTTTGATCTCATGCACGTGCCATCCTATTTTTGGCTGGTTACAGAAACGTCTGGTAATTATTGAAGTAAAAGGTTTTAAATCAAATGCAGAAAAATGGCATAAGCTTTATAATCTAAAAAATTTAAAGAATTTTTAATTATCCATGCTAACAAAATTCTATGAATTGATTTTAATCATCGTCCGAAGATTCTGGCCATCTCCAGCAAAACTATATTATGGGATTCATCTTTCTTGATGAAACAAAAAAGCAAGCTTTCTATATTGATGAAGAATGGCGATGAACATGAGTGAATTTAGCTTTGATTCAAAAAAAGCCACTCCAGAAAATAGCAAAGAACAGCATATTTTTTTCCCCGAAGATAGCCTCTTTCCGCCAAATCTACCACAACCAGAAGAATTGCACCCTGCAAAAAATCTCTCTGCTATATTTGATGACTGCCACAATTACATTTATGCTAATGAAGGCCTGCTTAAAGACAAAATATTTCACGAAATTGTAAAATTATTACTCATGAAACTTTATGATGAGCGAAATGCTAAAAAATTTGGTTTGCAATTTGGGATTACTTCTAAAGAATATAGAAGCGTACTTGCAAATACTCGGAGTAGTTTTGAAGCACGCATTGAAAAATTATTTGATATGGTAAAAAGTAAGTATCCTTCTTTTTTCTCAGATGATTTTTTTAAACTTAAACCTTTGACGCTAGCGTATATTATTGGAGAATTACAATATATTAGCTTAATGAAAACTCCTGGAGATATTAAAGGAGAAGCTTTTCAAGCATTTACCTATCGTCATCAACGAGGAGACCGTGGAGAATTTTTTACGCCGTATCCTATAGTAAAAGCTGCTGTTCAAATGATAGCTCCACAAACTAATGAAAGGATCATTGATCCTGCTTGTGGTAGTGGTGGCTTTTTGCTTGCAACTATCTCATACATTAGAGCGAATAATCCCTTGATTGATCAAGCTGAGTATATCCAAAAGTATATTTGTGGCATTGAATTTAATCCCGATGTAGCTTTATCAGCAATGGTACGACTTGCATTTGAAGGCGGAGCAGGTACTGAAATAATTTGTGAGAATGCCTTGTTAGAACATGAACGATTAAATAATACTTTTGATATAGTGCTTACTAATCCCCCATTTGGTAGTAAGGGGAAAATAGAAGATCAAAGCATTTTAAATTCATATTTGTTAGCTCGCAGATGGACAAAAAAACAGGAAAATTGGGAATGTACAAGAAATGTGCTTGCAGGACAATCACCAGAAATTTTATTCATTGAAAAAAGCTTAAAATTATTACGGCCTGGCGGCAGAATGGCGATTGTTTTGCCTGATGGATTGTTGCAAAATGTTTCCAATAGCCATATTAGATTTTGGCTGCGTTCTCAAGCGAAGATATTGGGTGTTGTGTCTATCCCTCAAGAAGCATTTGTTCCTTATGGAACAGGCATCAAAACATCTTTGCTACTACTTCAAAAATTACCATCTGATGCGAAACATATTTTTATGGCTCTCATCCAAAAACTTGGCTATGATGTCAAAGGACAACCTGTTTACAAAAAAGATCGTCATGGAACGTTGCTCAAAACAAAAGAAGGATTTTATATCATTGATAGTGATATAGATGATATATCACTAAGTTATGCTAGATTCAAAATGGATGGGGCATCCATTGAAAGTGAATCTAAATATATTATTTCTGAGAACTTACTAAATACGAGACTGGATGTAGAGCATTATCAGCCAGCAGATTTAAAACTTTTAAAACAATTACAAGCAACTAATGCAAAACCACTTGCAGAACTAGCAGATATACTGAATGAAAGCGATGACTTTCGCTTAGCATCTGATGAAGAGATACGCTATATTGCAATTTCAGATGTTGATGCTCTTACAATGCAAGTTGTTTCTCAACAAATGCTTAAAATTCATGAAGCTCCATCAAGAGCTACATATCGAGTACAAACAGGAGATATTATTACGGCTATAGCCGGAGCAAGTACAGGCACATTGCGGCACGCTATTGCATTTATTACTGAAGATGAAGATGGTGCTATATGTTCTAATGGCTTTGCAGTGCTTCGTAATATTCATGGTATAGAACCACTTTTTTTGTTAGCTTATATGCATACTGAATATTACCTACGCCAAGTTAGAAGACTAATGACAGGCCATGCTATTCCGGCAATCTCTTTAAGTGATTTAGCAAAAGTGCTTGTGCCTATTCCTGAAGCAGAGGCTCAACGAGATATAGCTGAGACAATCTTAAAAATCTTGTCCATGAGGAAAGAAGCATTGAAAATGGCTGAAAGAATTATAGCAACCACAAAGCATGTTATTGGAAAGCACGCTTTACGTTAGCATTATACGGGATTTATATATGGATGATCCTCGCCAAGAGCCTACTGAGTTCCCGTTAGAAAAAGATGATAAAATTTTTATTTATCTTCGTTTGCGGGACGAACGAAAGATTTTTTTCAAAAGCCGGATTCGGGAATTTGCAGCGCTCAATCGGCTGCTCGCTGAGTCCTTGAAAGAAATTTGGCAAAAATTTAACTTTGATTCGCTCAAAGTATGTTTTTTAGAATATATGGATGCAAATTCAGATTTGGTACTTTTTTCCATTCGTCATGATTTGGTACGCCAGCATATTATTATTTCAGGTGTTATTCCTAAAGAGTATCAAATGAGAATGCTAGGTGATGCAGAAGCCCGCCTTAAAGTTCCATTGGATGAATTTTTGCAAGAAATAGGTATGAATGTTGGGCCTGCTTCTGCTCTTTTACTGCAGCACCGGATCTGTCAAAGCACCAAAGGTAGTATTTTGTCTTTAATTCGAGAGAATATCAATGAATATGGCGAATTTTATCTCGAACTCTTTTGGGATCCAACGGTTCATACACCGTAATTTAACTGCATGGTTTATGCAACAAGCATCATTCAAGGAGAACATAAAATTTTGGTCGTTTTTTTGTAGCATCATTGTGTTGTTCAATTTACCCTTGCATGCAGATACGTTGATCTATGCAGATTTTGGGGTTCCAGTGAGCTTGGACCCAATTACATGCTCAAAACCAAGTGAATTTCGTCTCAGTCAATTGATTTTTGATAGTCTGATCACGCAGAATAGCCGTGGTGAATTTATTTTATCTTTGGCTAAAGAATTAGATATATCTTCAGATGGGCTATCATATACATTTATTTTAAGAGACAATCTGCAATGGGCGGATGGTAAGCCTATCACTGCCAGGGATATAGAATTTACATTGGATTTGATGCTCAATCCTCAAACCCACAATTATAACCCTATTCTGGATAAATATATTGAAAATGTAGTTTGCATTCATCCACAAATGCTCACCATTACCCTGGCCCAATCTTTTTTTAGCCCACTTTCTTTATTTACTTTTAAAATTTTGCCTAAACATAAATTTACCACTCCGTATCTCAAGATTGGGGACCCTTTTACTCGTATGCCATTAGGATGTGGCCCATTTCAGATTGTCCAAATAGAAGAATCCCAGATTACTTTAGAGCCTAATCCATACTTTTCATATCGGCGCAAGCCTGGGCTCAGTAAGGTGATCGCCAAATTTTATTCAAGTAAAAAAGAGGCTGTTCAAGACCTGTTGCAAAAAAAAATCCATTTAGTCACAGAAACTTTGCCAGAAGACTGGACAATTCTTGAAAAAAATCCAGCTTTGATGCTCCAAAAATATCAAACTCGAACGATTCATTGGATTGCTATTCAACACAACCCTGGGCATCGCTATGCTGAATTATTTCAGGACTATCGCTTCCGTCGCAGTTTATTGCAAAGTTTGAATACAGAGAAAATTCTTCGAGAAGTTTTTGATCCTTTGCCAAGCAAAGGCCGCAAAGTTGCAGCACATAGCCTAATTTCAGGGCCATTTCCCAATGGTTCTTGGGCTTATGATAGTAGCATCAATCCGTTGCCATATAATTTACCGTATGCAAAGCAATTGCTCAAAGAAGTCCTTATACGCAAAGGATATTCCCAAAATCCACAAGGAATTTGGGGAAAAGAGCCTGCAGGCCCCATACAATTGAGTTTAAAATATTCCATGGATGATCCCAATATTGCTAAAGCCGCTATCCAAATTGCTGCCTATATTCAAAATTTGGGAATCAACATTCGACTGGAGCCTAAGGAAGAGTCTGTGTTGTTGTACGAAATTCGCATACAGCATGATTTTGATTTGGTGTATACTAATTATACTTTTGATGATACGTATGATATATTCCCTTTATTTGATCCTGCTGCTACAGAAAAAGGCGGAACAAATTTTCATGGATTTGTGGATTCCAGGCTAATGGAACTTTTTTTACAGTTGCACAGCAGCTTAAATCCTTGGTTAGTACGTGCATCTTCTCATAAAATACATCGTTTTTTGCATGAAGAAACGGCTCATTTGTTTTTATGGCAGTTGGATTCTTATGCAGCATACCTTCGTAATTTAAGGAACGTAGAGAGCCATCCTTATCATTTGTTTCAATTTCCAGAAAATTGGAAAATCGTGGCTAATTAAAGAGGTCGCCATGTACAGGAGGAATTGGGCTTATGGACATAGATCATAGTGCTCATGAAGTGAGTTTAAAGATAGTGTATTATGGGCCTGGATTATCTGGCAAAACCACCAATCTTGAAATCATCCACAGTAAATTGCCAGCTTCTCAACGTGGAAGGCTAAGTTCAGTAGCAACCCAGCAAGATCGTACACTTTTTTTTGACTTTATGCCACTGGATGTTGGTATGATTGGCGGGTTTAAAACAAAGCTGAGGTTATTCACTGTGCCTGGCCAAGTTTTTTATAATTCGACACGCAAAATTGTATTGCAGCGTGTGGATGGTGTGATTTTTGTAGCAGACAGCCAAATCTACAAAATGCCTGAAAATCTCGAGTCTTTGCAGAATTTAGAAGAAAATCTAAAAGAAAATGGTTTAGACATTCATAAAATTCCATTAGTTTTTCAGTATAATAAGCGCGATTTGCCAGAAGTCGCTAGCATAGATGTTCTCAACGCTAAATTGAATACATTCAAAGCTCCGTCATTCCCTGCAGTAGCATGCAAAGGCGATGGTGTTTTTCCAACGCTGAAGGCGATTGCTGGCATGGTAATGAAGCTTGTAGAAGATATTAGCAAGCCGCAACCTTTGAAGATGCCTAAATTAGGCAACATCGTTGGTAGTAAAAAGCCACCGAGTAATCCAAGTTAACCGTTTTGGGAAACTCCACAACGGCAACTCAAAAATCTGTTAGGAAAGCTTTACTTGCCGTTCATGTCTTAAAAATTTGCTTTTAATTTTATGGATTGAATATGGAATATAATTTTTCAGAAATCGAGCCTCAATGGCAACAACATTGGGCAAAACAGCAGACATACCGTGTCACAGAAGACACATCTCGTCCCAAATATTATGTGTTGGACATGTTCCCATATCCTTCAGGAGCAGGCTTACATGTAGGCCATCCTTTAGGATATATTGCTTCGGATATTTATAGCAGATACAAACGACTGAAAGGCTTCAATGTCCTACATCCTATGGGATATGATGCATTCGGGTTGCCAGCCGAACAATATGCAATTCAAACTGGCCAGCATCCGGCAATCACGACAGAAAATAACATTCGACGATATCGGGAACAGATGGACAAAATTGGTTTTTCCTACGATTGGTCTCGAGAAGTCCGCACTTGCGATCCTGCATATTATCATTGGACACAATGGGCATTTTTGCAAATGTTCAAGCATTGGTATAATAACAGGACGCAGCGTGCAGAGCCTATTGAAAAGCTTGTTGAAATCTTTCATGCTCAAGGAAATACCAACCTAGATGCCGCAACAAATCAAAAAGAGCAATTCACGGCTCAAGAATGGCTAAAAATGAGCGAAGCAGAGCAGCAAACCGTTTTGTTGAATTATCGCCTAGCTTATTTAGCGGATACAATGGTCAATTGGTGCCCGACATTAGGCACGGTGCTCGCCAATGATGAGGTCAAAGATGGTCTTTCCGTACGTGGCGGGCATCCTGTAGTGCAAAAAGAAATGAAGCAATGGTGCTTAAGAATCTCGGCCTATGCTCAAAGGCTTTTGGATGGATTGGACCAAATTGATTGGTCGGACTCGATCAAAGAAATTCAACGCAATTGGATTGGCAAGTCAGAAGGCGCAGAAATGTTCTTTTTGATCAAGGATTCTAATATACGATTGCAGATTTTTACCACTAGGCCAGACACGGTGTTTGGTGTTACATTCATGGTGTTAGCACCGGAAAGTAAGTTGGTAGAATCTGTGGTCGCAGAGGATCAAAAAGCAAACGTTTTGGCATATATTGCAGAAGCAAGGAAACGCACAGAACGCGAACGAATTGCAGATGTAAAAAAAATGACAGGCGTATTTTCTGGCACATACGCAATCAATCCATTGACTCGCGAAGAAATTCCAATTTGGGTGAGCGATTATGTGTTAGCAGGCTATGGGACTGGCGCAATCATGGCTGTACCAGGTCATGATACCAGAGATTTTGCATTTGCCCGTACTTTTGGGCTTCCCATTCGCCAGGTAGTAGTTCCTTTTGGCCAATCGCCCAGCGATCCAAACACCTGGCCAGATGCCATAGATTCTAAAGATGGCATTATGATTAATTCTGGGATTATCAATGGATTGCAAGTAAATGCTGCGATTGCAAAAATCAATGAGCATATTGCGCAGGCAGGGATTGGCACTGTAAAAGTGAACTATAGACTTCGTGATGCTATTTTTAGTCGTCAACGATATTGGGGTGAGCCATTCCCTGTATGCTATAAAAATGGCGTACCTTATGCGTTGCCTGAGTCGGAATTACCTTTGAGATTGCCTGAAATTGATAAATACTTGCCTACAGAAGAAGGTGAGCCACCGCTTGCCAGAGCTAAAAATTGGAGCACGAAGCAAGGTGAGCCTTATGAAGTTTGCACAATGCCAGGCTTTGCAGGGTCTTCGGCATATTATTTACGGTACATGGATCCACATAATAGCCAAGCTCTTGTATCAAAAGCTGCCAATGAATATTGGCGCAACGTTGATTTATATTTAGGTGGTAGCGAACATGCCACAGGCCATCTGATTTACGCTCGTTTCTGGAATAAATTTTTGCATGACTTAGGACTTGTGTGTGAAGATGAACCTTTCAAAAAGCTCATCAATCAAGGCATGATCCAAGGTAGGTCTAACTTTGTATATCGTGTGAAAAACAGCAATCAGTTTGTTTCATGCAATCTGCGACAAAATTATGATACCCAGGAAATCCATGTTGATATTAGCTTAGTTCACTCGGATATGCTCGATTTAGAAGCTTTTAAAAAATGGCGACCTGAATTTCAGAATGCAGAATTTATCTTAGAAGATGGCAAGTATATCTGTGGTTGGGCTATTGAAAAGATGTCCAAATCCATGTACAATGTGGTCAATCCAGATGACATCATTACCAGATATGGTGCAGACACGTTGCGGATGTATGAGATGTTCTTAGGCCCTATTGAAGTCAGCAAACCATGGGATACCAATGGAATTGACGGCGTGCATAAATTTCTAAAAAAACTGTGGAACTTGTTCTGGAATGCAGATCAGTTCGCAGTGACTGATGAAGAGCCAAAACGGGACGAATTGAAGGTACTGCATCGCGCTATCCAAAAAGTGACCGCGGATATTGAGCAATTCTCCTTCAATACCTCAGTAAGTGCATTTATGATTTGTGTCAATGAATTGACAAGCTTAAAATGCAATAAGAAAGCTATTTTAGAGCCATTGCTGATTTTAGTTGCTCCTTTTGCTCCGCACATTGCTGAAGAACTTTGGCATAGATTGGGCCATGACACAACAATCTGTGATGCCCAATTTCCTATATGTCAAGAAGAATACTTGCTAGAAAATATAGCCACATATCCAGTGTCTTTCAATGGAAAAAAACGCTATGAAATTGTTGTCAAAAGCGATGCCACTATGCAAGAAGTCGAAGAAGCAGCTTTAAAAGCCAAAGATGCTGCAAAATGGCTAGCAGGAAAGCAACCTAAAAAAGTGATTGTGGTTCCAGGCAAGATTGTGAATGTGGTAGTATAAATAAACTGATTTGAACGGATTTGGGTGAGTTGCCGTTGTGAAGTTTCACTCTGTTCTTTTATGGAACCACAGATATACACAGACACATGATAATTTAGAACCCTCCCAAAAACGCTGTAATCAGTAAATAAAAATGCGAGCATTCTGTTTTAGAATGCTCGCATTTCTTTGGAGGCATTGTTTTTTGGTATGGCTATTCGCATTTTGCATATATTTGGCGCTATGAATCCAGGTGGAGCAGAAAAACGGACATTAGACGTTATGCGTAATATTTCTGCCAATGATTTTCATTTTGATTTTTGTACGTTGCTAAGCAAGCAACCAGGGCTACTGGAGCCAGAAATCCAAGGCTTGGGCGGCAATGTTTATCCATGTAACCTATTCAATTGGAAATTTCCAAAACAGTTTTGCGAACTTTTGGTTCAGGGCAAATATGATATTGTGCACTCGCATGTGCAATTATTTTCTGGCTATTTGCTGCGTTTAGCCCATAAAATGGGCATTCCAGGAAGAATTGCTCATCTGCGTAGCATGTCTGATGGAAAGCTCAGTACACCACGTAGAATTATACAACGATGGTTAATGAAGCATTGGATTCGCACATACGCCACGCACATTGTTGCTGTAGGGCAATACACGATGTCAGCAGCGTGGAACCCGAATTGGCAATCTGATCCCAAATGCCAAGTGATTTACAATGCTGTAGATACAAAACCTTTAAATGTGCCTTGTGATCGAGCAGGTATAAGGCAAGAGTTTGGCTTTGCCGATGATAGCATCATCATTACTCATGTTGGCAATTTTTTACCCCCTAAAAATCATCTTAGAATGTTACAAATTTTTAGAGAATTGCAAACCATCTTGCCTCAAGCACGTTTATTGATGGTGGGGAACCATCATACACCCATTGGTGAGCAAGTTCGTGCTTGGATTGCAGAACATCATATACAAAATTTAGTCTGTTTAAGCGGCATTCGCCATGATATTGGCCGGATTCTTAGATCTTCGGATGTGATGTTGTTCCCTAGCAAATGGGAAGGTATTTCAGGTGTTCTCTTAGAAGCCTTTGCTGTAGGATTGCCCATTGTTGCTAGCAACATTCCTTGTAATCAAGAAATTCAGCAATACAATTCGCGGATGCAAGTGATTGGATTGCAAGAAAAAAATATGGTTTGGGCGAATGCTTTAGCACAATGGACAAAAGTAGGCCCGAGCTCAGACACTGAGATGTTTCAACAATCCCCATTTACCATAGAAAAGAATATAGCCGCTATGCAGCAACTATGGCTCCATGCAGCGCATCGAACGAGCTAAGTTTTTTTGACTTGCGCAAGATATTCGATGGTTTGTTCATGAGTGCTGCATGTCAGGATGTGCGCGCTAATTTGCCTTGCTTCGCGCATGGTCACACTGCGAATCAGTTCTTTGACTTCTGATATGATGCTAGAAGTCACACTAAAATCTCGTAATCCTAATCCCATCAAAGGAATGACAAATTCTGACGACATCTCTCCACACATACTTACTTTAATATTATTTTCATAGGCAGCATCAATGGTTTGTTTAATTAGTCGAAAGATTGCAGGATGAGCAGGTTTATAGAACGACGCGACCCTTGGATTAATGCGATCCACAGCAAGGCTATACTGAATCAAATCATTGGTTCCTATGGAAAAAAAAGCTACTTCCTTAGCTAATAAATCTGCTGTGATGGCTGCAGATGGGATCTCGACCATGATTCCTACACGTAACCTGGGATCAAAGCCTATGTTTGCTTTTGTTAATTCTTGCTTGGTTTCTTCAAGGATGGCTTTTGCACGTAGAACTTCTTCTAAGGAAGAAATCATTGGAAACATAATTTCTACGCGGCCCAAAAGTGATGCTCTTAAAATTGCACGTAACTGCTTTTTAAAAATGTTAATCTTTTCAAAGCAGAGGCGAATAGAGCGGCATCCTAGAAATGGATTTTTTTCACCTTGAAAATCATCAAGCCCAAAGTCTTTATCTGCCCCCAAATCCAAAGTACGAATGATTAATTTTTTGCCGCCTAGATACTGCAAGGCGGTGCGGTATGCTTCAAAATGTGCTTCTTCATCAGGATCAGGATTATGTAAATAAATAAATTCTGTACGATATAGCCCAATGCCTTCTGCACCATTGGCCATAGCTAGGAGCACTTCAGAGGAGTCTTCGATATTGGCGCGAAGCGTAATTTTGTGCCCATCTAAGGTCTCCACAGGTAAATGCACCAATTCTTGGAGCTTCTGCCGTCGGATTTGTTCCTGGATTTTCTGCCGTTCATATTTTTCTAAGGTAGGTTTGTCAGGAGCAATGATGACAATTCCACGTTTGCCATCCACGATCACCAAATCCCCATTGATGATCTGAGAAGTCACTGATCCTAGGCCAACTATAGCAGGTATTCCTCTTGTGCGTGCGACAATGGCTGTATGCGAAGTTTTGCCACCAATATCTGTCAAAAATGCCAAAATTTTTGCTTGCGGCAAGATAGCAGTTTGAGACGGAGAAAGATCGCGCGCTACTAAAACCGCTGGTTGATCCCAATTTTCCCTACCTCTATCCGTTTGTCCTAAAAGATGCTTTAAAATGCGATTTTCTACATCTTCTAAATCACTGACTCGTTCTTGATGATATTTGCTATGCAATGCCTGAAATTTATTTCTATGCTTGCGCATCACATCGTTCAAAGCATATTCTGCATTGACCAAATCTTGGCTAATCTTTGCCAAAATTTCTTCCTGCATTCCAGTATCTTCAATAATAAAGCGATGCCCCATAAAAATAATGGAAATATCTCGCAGCGTTTGAGTATCACTTTCAATTTTTGCTAGCTCAGCAATTGCATGCTGTACTGCAGCCAAATACCGAGCTTGTTCTGATTCAACAATATCTTGGGCAATATGATATTGTGGTATTGGATATGGCCCACTGCTTAGAACCAATGCTGGGCCAATTGCAATTCCCGAGGAAACCGGGATGCCCATTTTGATTTCCATGGTTTTTTTTGATATCCTTCAAGGCTAAAATTGCATAGTATATTGGTTACCAATAAGGGGTATCATCATATTCTAAAAAAAATTTTTTCAAGGCACACAACGCTTCTTCTGCATCATTGCCATTGGCTTGAATTTCAATAATATCAGATTGATGCGCTTCAATAGTAAGCATTTGCAAAACACTTTTGGCATTGTAAGCAACACCATTTTTAATTAAGGATACTCGAGCATTGTATCTTTGCAACAACTGCGCAATCAAAGTTGCGGGACGAATGTGCAAGCCCAGCTCCCATTGGATAACGACTTGCCCTTGGCTTTCCATAACATTCTTTCTGTGTATGCCGACTCACGTTAATAAATGGATCAGCGCTTCAGCATGAATGCCGAAACGCTGAAGGGTTAGACAATAAAATCTATTCCTGTTTCATTTTATTGACAGCGTCTTTATAAGTTTCTTCCTCGTCTTCTTGGTTGCTAGGAGGTTGAGGTTGACCTTTTTTTAGACGATGGCTTTTTGTTTTTTCTTTAAGACGGCGGAGTTGTCGTTCCAATTTGTCAGTCACATCTTCAACGGCTGAAGGCCAATCTCCAGCTTTCGATGATGCAGCAATGGTAGTTCCACGCTCTGGTGCAACCACAACATCCACTTTATATTCTTCGCCTTCCTTTTCCATAACAATTTCAACTTTACGTAACTTGCAAAATTTTTCTAATTTCTCCATTTTTTCTTCTGTATATTTCTTAGTTTCTTCGCTAACGCCAGTTACTTTAGTGGTAATGGTGATATTCAAGGAAGACTCCTTTCATTCAAGAAACATACCGATCGACTGATCATGTCTTCATTTCAGGGTATTTCACCATAAAACAAGAAAAAAAGCAAGTAAAAAAAGCAAGAAAAAAACGAAATCCTTGCATGAAAATTTGTCATTGAGGTTTAATATATCTTATTATAACTCATTGTATTTAGATAAATTATAGTATTAATACTTAACATATTCTAAAGTAAGGCCATTTGCTGGAGCTGTGGGCCCGGCTAAAGAACGAGTTTTCCCTAATAAAATGGCTTGCATAGCCACAGGCGGTTGCTTTCCTTGTCCAATAGCAATAAGTGTGCCAACAATATTTCTTACCATATGATAAAGAAATCCATTTGCTTCGATCCAAAATTGGATATAGCCTGGCTGTTTTTCCACTACCTTGCTAGAATATATTTCCCTGATGTTGCATTTTCTTGGTGAATTACTGGCTTCAAACGAACTAAAATCTTGTTCTCCAATGAGATATAATGCAGCCTCTTGCATTTTATGAACATCCAGTGAATACCAAATCCAGTGGAAATATCGTCGTTCAAGACTAGGCCGAATGCGGCGGCTGATAATCTGGTAACTATATGCCTTAACTTTGGCATGAAATTGTGCATGAAATTCGTATGCAACTTCCTGTGATTCTAAGATGCTAATATCTACTGGCAGATGGGTATTCAAAGCTTTGGCAAAGGCAAAATCTGGGATTTTACTATTTGTAT